>CAZPED010000686.1:0-2139 GCA_964585335.1 uncultured Planctomycetaceae bacterium
GCCGCTCGCAGCGAGGGCGACCTCAGCGAAAATGCCGAGTACCACGGCGCCCGCGAATCGCAGGGAATGTTGCAGGCCAAGATCAACCTGCTGCGCGACAAGCTGGCTCGGGCCGCGATCGTCGACCCTTCGAAGTTGCCCAAGAACGAGATCGTCTTTGGGGCCACGGTCGTGGTTAAGGACCTTGACTTTGGCGACGAGGAAATCTTCATCCTGGTAGGCGCCGGCGAAGAAGACTACGACCAGGGCAAGATTCTGGTGACCAGCCCCCTGGCCCAAGGATTGCTAGGCCGCAAAAAGGGCGACAAAGTCGAGATTCCCGTGCCCAAGGGAACGATGAGCTTCGAGATCCTCGACATCCGCTTCGAGGAATAGCCGCGCTTCGAGGAATAGCGCGTCGTCTCGCCGGCGCTGCAGGTGTCCTGCTTACGGTGCCGCCATTAGCGCTCGACGGCCGCGGCGATCTTGGCTTGCAATTCCTGCCGCCGCACGTCGCGAATCAAGAACCGCTTTTGCGGCGACGTTTCGCCTGCCAGCAGCTCGATCTGGCTTTTACGCAAACCCAGCGCCTCGGCCAGCAGCGCCACGATCGCCTTGTTGGCTTTGCCTTTCTCGGGCGCTTGCGTGACCGACACTTGCAGGCAATCGGCCTGGATGCCGCCGACGGCGTTGCGCCGCGCGCCGGCATGAGCTTTGACGCTGAGCACGACTCCGGCCGGATGCTCGTCGAGCACGCTCATCGCTCGCAGCCTTCGACCAGCGCCGAGCCAACCCGGACGATCGTGGCCCCTTCTTCGATCGCCACCTCGTAATCGCCGCTCATGCCCATCGACAACTCGGCTAGCGACACGTTTGGCGGGCACTCGGGCGCCAGGCGCTCGCGCAGTTGCCGCAAGCGCACAAAGTCGCGCCGCGCGGTCTCCACTCCGCCGACCAGGCTGGCCATGGCCATCAGGCCTTGAACCGAAACGTGTTTCAGCTGCGCGACCCGGTCGATCGCCGCGCGCAACTCGCCGGCCGGCAGTCCGGTTTTTGAAATATCGCCCGAGATGTTCACTTCGAGCAGCACCTGGGCCACGTGGCCGGCGGCGGCCGCTTCGGCCTCGAGGGCCAGAAGCAGCCGCGGGCTATCGATCGAGTGCAGCAGGCTGGCCAGCGGCAAGGTGCGCCGTACCTTGTTGCGCTGCAAATGCCCAATCAGATGCCAGCGCAGTCGCGGGTCGCCCAGCACCTCCGACTTGGACCAGAGTTCCTGGGGTCGGGCTTCGCCCAGGTCGAGGCAGCCCGCGGCGACGAGCAACTGCGCGATCTCGGGCGAGACGTATTTGGTGACCGCCACCAAGCGCACGTCATCGCTTTGGCGACCGCTGCGCCGCGCCGCCTCGGCAATGCGCTGGCGCACTTGGGCGACGTTGTCTTCGATCCGAGTGCTCAGATCGGCCATGACGCTATTCGATTTCGATCATCGGGTCGACCTGCCCTTCGCCGGCGAAGCGGGCGACGTACAGATCGTGATTAAGGTTTTGCCCCAGCACGGTGCGGATGGCGGGCGTCGTCAGCGAGCGATAGAAGAGCCATTGCAGTTTGCCCACTTGCACGCGGTAGCCCACGGCCACGTCGCGCGGCACAATCTGCCGCACGGCGCCCACGGTCAATTGTCGCCAGGTGATTTCCCGTTTCAGCCGCCCAGGCGCCAGGTCGATAAACAGCGGAGCCACGAGCCCACTAGCCGTGGCGTTTTGTGTCAGTTCCAGGCCGCGCTCGCTCGCGTGCAAGCCGCCGGGGCACGAACCCGCGCGCCACTCGTCGAGCGCCAAGGGGGCGACCCTGGCGTGGGCGCGTTCGCCGATCCGCAAGGTCCCCTCGCGCGTTTCGGCTTCGCCGCGAAACGTCGAGAAGCCCGCCAGCGGTAGCGTGCTACGGTATTCTATCTCGCCGGGGGCGGGGGCAACCACGGCGTCGGCCAGCAGAAGAAACCGATCGGGCCTGGCCAGTAGAATATGCCGCTGCAAGTGCACGTCGCCCACCAGCGGCAGCTCCAGCTCCAGGTAGTCGACATCCTCGTTCGACTCCCAACACACCTGGCTCCACGGTCCCGTGGGCGCAAGCGGCTGGCCGCCGTAGCGGGTGAACACGACC
>CAZPED010000687.1:0-2138 GCA_964585335.1 uncultured Planctomycetaceae bacterium
CTGGCGACCGCCGTGATTGGAAACCACGATCGCCTGTGCGCCATGCTCCACGGCCAGGCGGGCATCCTCGGCCGTCAGCACGCCTTTGACCACTAGCGGCAGGGGCGACAGGGACCGCAGCCAGGAAATGGCGTCCCAGGTAAGCGAGGCGTCCCAAATTTCGCTGATATAGCGGACCAGTGCCGAACCGTCGTCGCCGGCATCCATGCGGTCGAGACCGACGCCGTGCAGGTTCTTCCAGGTCATGCCAGGTGGCAGGCCAAAGCAGTTGCGCGTGTCGCGGTCGCGACGGCCGACCAGCGGCGCGTCGACCGTCAGGCAGAGTGCCCGGTAACCGGCGGCGACGGCCCGCTCTACCAGCCACTGCGTGACCTTGCGGTCGCGATAGCAGTAGAGCTGGAACCAGCGGGCGCCCCCGGGAGCCGCCGCGGCCACCTCTTCGAGACTGTACGTGCCGGCCGTGCTGACAACTTGAATGACGCCGGCGGCGGCCGTGGCGCGGGCGACGGCCAACTCGCCGTCTGGATGCGCTAGCGCGTTGAACGCACACGGAGCTGTGAGCACCGGAAAGGCGATCGGCTGCCCAAGCACCGTGGTGGCAAGTTCGCGCGTGGCCACATCGACGAGCACGCGTGGACGCACGCGCAGCCGTTGCCAGCCCGCGCGATTTTCGCCAACGGTGATTTCGTCGCCAGCGCCGCCGCAGTAATAGTCGTAGACCATGCGCGGCAGCAGTTCGCGAGCCTGCTGTTCGTAGTCGTCGAGGTTGACCGGTTGCACGATTGCTGGCCGTAAGTACAGGAATTCGATGATGAAAAGGCTGTTTGGCTCAACAAGTTAGCACAATCGCCAAGCGGCAGAAAGTTCGGCCGAGCCGGCATTCCTAGGACGGTCCCGCGCAAGTTGGCGACGATCGGGCAAAAAACGGTTAAGATGTTCGGCGCCCGAAAGGGCACACTTTGGTTGGCCCCATGTGCATTGGCAGGCGGCCAATCTTTTCGATATCAAGCCAGGAAAGGACCTCAAAAGATGATTCGCTCTGTACTCGTGGGCTCGGTGGCCTTGGTGGCCTTGGCCCTGTTTGCCGTGTCGCGTGCGGCCGATACGCACGGTCATGCCCATACGCCCGAGGCCGTCAAAGAAGCCGTGGCCGTGCTGGTGCCGATGAAGGCCAGCGGCGTGGCGGGCACGATTGTGCTGACCCAGGGCAAGGGAAGCGTGCAGTTGACCGGCGAAGTGACGGGACTGAAGCCGGGTAAGCACGGTTTTCACATTCACATGTTTGGCGATCTGCGCGCGGCCGACGGCATGTCGGCCGGCGGGCATTACAATCCCCACGGCCACCCGCACGGCGGTCCTGAGGCGAAAGAACACCACGAAGGCGATCTGGGTAATCTGGACGCCAACGATCAGGGCGTGGCCAAGGTCGACGTGAAGGCCGAGCACGTCGAGCTGGCCGATATTCTGGGCCGCTCGCTGGTGGTACACGGCGATGCCGACGACCTGAAGAGCCAACCGGCCGGCAATGCCGGACCGCGCATTGCCATTGGCGTGATTGGCCGTGGCGAAGTGAAGGCACCCGCCGCCGCCGGCAAGAAGTAAGCTGAGCGCAGCGCTCGAACGACGACCTCTGGGGAGGCGCTGGCCGCGCGGCCGTCGCCTCCCCAGTGCGTTTACTGGGTGTTGGCGCGGCAGGCATGACTTGCGCGGCGTCTCTAGTTGCCAAGCGCCAGGCAGAGCAGGTCGAACAGCCGATCGACCTCTCGGCGTGTCGCGTCGTCGAGCGTGTAGCCCACGGGGCCGCGCACGAGCGTGTTCTTAAAAATGCCTTGCCGCACGAGCAAGTGTTTCTCGATGGCCAGGAACGCATCGAGGCTGTGCTGCAAAGAAACGAGCGCGGCCAGCGGCAGCCAAACGCGGTAGGCCGTTGGTTCGTCGCCGGCCTGCAAGGCGTTCCAGATGGCCACGATCGCGTCGATCAGGTCGGCGCCGGGCATCGTGCCGGCAATGCCGCGGCGATAGCTGTCGATGAGGGCAATGCCGCCCGTGCCTTCAAAGACTTTTGCCTGGCCCCCGGTGGCGGCGTTCAGCTGGCTGAGCCGGGGGCCGATCGGCACCGCCTCGGGCTTGAAGGCCAC
>CAZPED010000688.1:0-2124 GCA_964585335.1 uncultured Planctomycetaceae bacterium
ATGTTTACGTGGGGGCGATGTAGGCTAAGATATGCGGCCAGTCGCTCCCGGTAGCTGGCGTCAATCATTATGGGAATTCACCACAGAGACGGATATTCGGCTTCGGTCGAGTGCTTCCTGGTCGTTGCGGGGCAACGCTTTCGCCTGGCCAAGTCCAACGGCAGGACGTTTGTTCTGGCGGAATGCTGCGAGCTTCCTGCCGGATGCGACGCCGAGCTCTTGGTGATCATTGACGGCGAGGCCAGTGCTCGCCGCGTCACGCTACCCGATGGGATAGTCGTTGGCCAGAGCGTAGTCGCCTACCACGAATTGCCAGACGGTTCGGTTCCGTTCTAGCCCGCGAGTACCGGCGCGAACGACTCATCGGACCCGTCTGCTGGCGGCTTTTCCCCAGCAGGGCTCGCCCGCGCCCCTAGCGGCTGAACGTCACCAGCGGCCGAATCTGGTCGACGACGTTCAGCGGCACGCCGTCGCGAACGAGGTCGTCGAAATCGCGATAGGGCCGGCCGGCCATGATGTGCCCCCCCAAGGCCGCCCCCACGCCAGGCAAGTTCTGCAAATCCTCGAGCCGGGCGGTGTTGATGTCCACTTTCGCCGTCCCCGGCCCGCCCAGCGGCTGCGGCGCCGGCAACACCCGTGGCACGGCCGTCTGAAACTGGTCGTTCCACAACTCGGGCACCAGCCGCCGCGCCTGCGGCCGCTTGAAGTCGCGCTGCCAGTGCCGGCTGATCGGCATCGCGTTGGGGTCCAGTCGCGGTGCCGGCGCGGGCGCAGCTCCCAGCGAAAGTCCCGCGGTCAGCAGCACGGCGGCAATCCCGATTCGACTCATGACTTGCCCGATTCCCGGCCCCATTATTTCGCGTCCCCTGTGTGCTCCCTATAAAGTCTAACATACGAAACATCAGCCCCACGGCCCGCACATTCCCGGAGGTATTTCTCGCCATGGATCGCCGCCATTTCATCGAGTCGACCGTCAGTGGGGCCACGGCCCTCGTGGCCCAGCGCAATCCGGGGCTACCCCCGGCCGAGCCGCCCGCCGACGTGTTTATCGAGCGTCCCCAGCCCGGCAAGCCGCACGCCGGCAAGGTGCTGGCTACCATTGCCCCGCACTCGGACGATCACTCGATCCTGGCCGGCGGCACGATCGCCAAGCTCATCGCCGAAGGCTACACCGGCTACCTGATCCGCACCAGCAACGACGAAAAGGACTCGTACGATCTGTCGCTCGGCCAGACCGTGGCGGCCAATGAGCGCGACAACGAGCAAATGGCCAAGACGCTCGGCATCAAACAGGTGTTCAACTTCGACTACCGCAACCATCACATGGACGACGAGTCGCGCAGCGAAATGCGCTGCCGGCTGATCTTCCTGATTCGCCTGCTCAAGATCGATACGATCTTCAGCTACGACCCTTGGGGCCACTACGAGGAAAACCCCGACCACTACGTCACCGCCCAGTGCGTCGAAGCCGCCTGCTGGATGGCCGCCGGCCACCTCGACTTTCCCGAGCACTTCGCCGCGGGACTGAAGCCCCACGCCGTGCGCGAGAAGTACTACTATGCCCGGGGCCCCCAGGCCGTGAACCGCGTGGTCGACATTTCAACCACCATCGACCAGAAGCAGGCCGCCATTCGGGCCAACCGCACGATGCTGGCCAACATGGTCCGCGAAACCCGCGACGCGCTCGCCCGCCGGCAGCTCAAGCTGCCCGAGCTGGAAGGGGACCTCGACGCGGCGATTGCCGCCTACGCCGACCTCCGCTTCCGCGCCGCCGCCGCCCAGCGCGGCGCCGAGCACGGGCTCAAATACGCCGAGCGGTTCCACTACATCGGCCCCGACACGTCGCTCGACAAGTACATTGCCCAGCACGCGGTGAAGCTGTGAAACTGCAGCCCGAATGCCCGACCGGTTGGCCTTAGCCGGCTTGCCGCAGGGCCGCCTCGTGGCGCTGCGTGAATAGCGATACCACGACGAGCACGATGAAGCCCAGCGGAATAGTGACGATGCCCGGCTGGCTGAACGGCACCAGCGCGCTTTCGGCCGGCAGCCCGTAAACGTCTTTGAACGTGTCGCCGCTCAGCAGAATCCAGGCCAGCGAGCTGGACATGCCCACCAGAATGCTGG
>CAZPED010000689.1:0-2114 GCA_964585335.1 uncultured Planctomycetaceae bacterium
CCAGCCCAAGATGGGCTTCATGCCTAAGCTCGTGGGCATCGGCTATTTCACGGCCGCGGCCGCCGGCGCTCGCGAGGCGGCCGACGAACTGGGCATCGACCTCGACTACGATGGCCCCACGGTTGACAGCGCCGAAGACCAGGCTCAACTTGTCGACCGCTGGATCGCGCTCGGCTACGACATGATCGCCGTGGCCCCCAACGATCCGGAGCTGATCGCTCCCGCGCTGCGCCGCGCCCGCGAAGCCGGCATTACGGTCGTCACCTGGGATGCCGACGCCAATCCGCAGACCTCGGGACGGCAAACGTTCGTCAACCAGGCCCCCAACGGGGCCATCGCGCACTCGCTGGTCGACCTGGTGGCCGAAGCGATCGGCGGTGAGGGCAAGGCCGTGATTGTTACCGGCTCGGCCACGGCCCCCAACCAGAATGCCTGGATCAAGCTGATGCGGGCCTACCTGGCCGAGAAGTATCCGAAAGTTGAACTGCTCGAAACGCTGGTGAGCGACGAGAATCAGGCCAAGGCCTATAAGCTGGCCCGCGACGTGATCAACGCTCATCCCGATCTGAAAGGCATTTGGGCGATCACCACGGTCTCGCTCCCCGGCGCTGCGAAGGCCGTGCGCGACGCCGGCAAGCAGGGGCAGATCTACGTTACGGGCCTGAGCCTGCCCAGCCTGATGCGCGAGTACGTCGAGGACGGCACCGTGCAGCAGTTCGTGCTCTGGAGTCCTGTCGACTTGGGCTATTTGACGGTCTATACGGCGCGGCTGCTGCGCGACGGCAAGCTCGACCCGGGCGAGCAAGCCATGGGGCGGCTGGGTGGCATTCGGATTGGCGATGGCGAGGTGCTGCTGGGCCCGCCAAAAATCTTCGATCGCCAGAACATCGGCCAGTTTGATTTCTAGCGGTTCTTTCTGGCGGCCGAGCCGGGTGGGCTGCTCGGGCACGGCAAATGCTTGGATTTGCCCCTCGCCCCTAGCGCGGTAGGCTGAATCTGGCCAGCGCGTTAAGATGGTGGAGCTGGCCCAACTCTGTGGCCGGCAATTCCCGGAAGTTTCGGCGGAACCTTTGTAAGAACTGGGGAAGCGCAATGCACGATTCGGAACTCACGCGTCGCGATTTTCAGCGTCTGGCGGCTGCCGCCATGGGTGGACTGTTGGCTGGCGCCGGGCTCGCAGCCTCGGCTCAGGCTGCCGACGAAGCGCCCAAGAAAGACAAGAATAAGAACCCGATGCTCGGCGAGCCGCACGTTTGCCGCGGCATCAATATGTGCAAGGGTCTGGGAGCCTCGAAGGACAATGCCTGCGCGGGGCAGGGCACCTGCGCCACGGCCAAGGCCCACACTTGCCACTACGAGAATGAGTGTCGGGGCCAAGGCGGCTGCGGCGCCAAGCCGGGCGAAAACAACTGCAAGGGCATGGGCGAGTGTGGCGTGCCGATGTCGAGCAAGACCTGGAAAAAGGCTCGCGCCCGCTTCGAAGAGCTGATGGCCAAGGAAGGCAAGAAAGTGGGCCCCGCGCCGGCGAAGAAGTCGTAAACGCCCCCGAGGGGGCCGAGCGTCTCGCGAAAGTTCGTTCACGCATGCCGCTACCACGATTGGGCCATGCTCACTTGGGTTTGGGAGTCGGGCTGCGCACGGTCCACTTCGCCCATATCCTTGAGCACTGGCCCGAGGTCGATTGGTTCGAGGTGATCTCCGAGAACTTCATGGACTCGGAGGGGCGCCCGCGGTACGTGCTCGAACAGATTGCCGAGCGCTATCCGACCGTGATGCACGGCGTGTCGCTCTCGATTGGCAGTACCGACCCGCTCGATTTCGCCTACCTGGGCAAGCTCAAACGCCTGGCCGCCGAGATCAAACCGCGGTGGATCTCCGACCATCTGTGCTGGACGGGCGTAATGGGGCTGAACGCCCACGATTTGCTGCCCATTCCGCTCAACGAGGAAACCCTGGACCATGTCGCCCGGCGAGTGCGCACGGTCCAAGACTTTCTCGAGCGACCGCTCGTGCTGGAAAACCCCAGCACCTATGTCACGTTTGCCCAGTCGACGCTCAGCGAATGGGAGTTTCTTTCCCGCCTGGCCGACGAGACCGATTGTGGGCTGTTGCTC
>CAZPED010000690.1:0-2110 GCA_964585335.1 uncultured Planctomycetaceae bacterium
TCTCGAAGGTGATCGGCGTGGTCAAGGCCTACTCGACCCGCGTCGGCGGCGGCCCGTTCCCAACCGAGCAGGACAACGAAGTCGGCCAGCACATTCGCGACCGGGGCAACGAGTACGGCACGGTCACCCGGCGTCCGCGGCGCTGCGGCTGGTTCGATGCCGTGGCTGTGCGCTATACTGCCCGCTTGAGCGGCGTGGACGCGCTGGCCGTGATGCTGCTTGACGTACTCAGCGAGCTGCCCGAGCTGCAAATTTGCACGGCTTACGAGATTAATGGCAAGCGGGCAACGAACTTCCCCAGCCACGTCGACGATCTGCGGCACGCCGTGCCGGTGCTCGAGACGGTGCCCGGCTGGCAAAAGGACATTACCGGCGTGCGGACGATGAGCGGCCTGCCGCGCCAGGCCCGGGAGTACCTGGACCGGATCAGCAAATTGATTAACCGGCCGGTGGAGGTGGTGTCGGTGGGGCCCGACCGCGAACAAACGATCTTTGCCGAGCGTACAGGCTGAGCGGACGCTAGAAACGAAGCACACCTTGCCCGGGGGCAGGACCGCCGTGTCCCAAATATCGACTTCGACCGCCGCAGAGCTGGACGTGCCCCGCGAGGCGCGGCCCAAGCACATCGCCATCATCATGGACGGCAACGGCCGCTGGGCGCAGCGGCAAGGTCTGCCCCGCATCGAGGGGCACCGCCGTGGCGTGGCGAGCGTGCGGCGAGTCACCGAGGAGTGTGCCCGGCTCGACATCGAGCAATTGACGCTCTACTGCCTGTCGAGCGAGAACTGGAAGCGCCCGCAGCGCGAGCTCGAATTCCTGATGCACCTGCTCGAGCAATACATGATCGAAGAGCGGGCGACGATCATGGAGCAGAACATTCGCGTCAATGTCATCGGCCGCCGCCGCGACATTCCCGAGACCGTGCAGCGGGAAATGCAAAAGACGATCGACCTGAGCGCGTCGAACACCGGCCTGCGGCTCTGCCTGGCGATCAACTACGGCAGCCGGCTGGAGATCGTCGACGCGATGCGGCAGATTGCCGGCGAAGTGCAGGCCGGCCGACTCGCGCCCGCCGACATCGACGAGCAGACCGTGGCCAATCACCTGTACACGGCCGGCATGGCCGACCCCGATCTGCTGATTCGCACCGCGGGCGAAATGCGGGTGAGCAACTTCCTGCTCTGGCAAATCAGCTATGCCGAGATTTGGGTGACCGAGCACTGCTGGCCCGAGTTTCGCGAAAGCGACCTGCACCAGGCAATCCGCGACTTCGCGGGCCGCGACCGCCGCTTTGGCGGCCTGAACGGCTAACCTCACTCGATTAAGCCAAGGAGCATCGGAGCTTGCTGCGCTGGCGACTTTTGCTCGGAGCCGTGTTGATCGCCAGCCTGGTCGGGCTGGTATGGCTCGATCATGCCGTGGCGACGCCCGGCGCGGTGCTGTTTGGCGTGGCCCTGGTGCTGACGGTGCTGGCCGCGCAAGAAGTGGTTTCGCTGCTGGCTGCCGGAGGATATCGCCCGCTGGCTGGCGTGATTTACGGCGGCAGCCTGCTGGTGGTATTCAGCAACGCCGTGCCGCTGTTCATTCGTCCGGTAAGCGACGAACATCCACTGGAGCGACTGGGTTGGCCGCTCTTGGGTTTTACGCTCAGCTTCATGGCGGCGCTGGCCGGCGAGATGCGCCGCTACCGCCAACCCGGCGGCGTGATCGCCAACGTCGGCCTGGCCACCTTCGGCGTGGCCTACGTGGGGCTGCTGCTGTCGTTTACCGTGCAGCTACGGATGCTCGGCGGTTCCGCCGCAGGGTTGACCGGGCTGCTGGCCCTGGTGATCGTGGTGAAGATGGGTGACACGGGCGCGTACACCGTGGGCCGGCTGATCGGCAAGCACAAGATGTCGCCGCACATCAGTCCGGGCAAAACGATGGAAGGGGCCGGCGGGGCGTTTCTTTTCGCCTGCTTGGGCGCCTGGTTCGCCTACACGTACGTGGGCCAATGGCTCGGCGCGCCGCCGACGAAAAATGGCTGGAGCTGGCTGGTGTTTGGTCTGGTCGTGGGGCTGGCCGGGCTGCTGGGCGATCTGGCCGAATCGCTGCTGAAGCGCGACATGGG
>CAZPED010000691.1:0-2108 GCA_964585335.1 uncultured Planctomycetaceae bacterium
GCATAAGGACTTAGTGGGCGATGAGGGACTCGAACCCCCGACATCCACGGTGTAAACGTGGCGCTCTAACCAACTGAGCTAATCGCCCTGCTTCTCTTGCTTACAAGTCTATCGCCGCACAGCGCTCGGTCCAAGGCGTCTCCTGGACCGGGTCGGAGGCGGCTGGGACATCACGGACTTAAGGAGCACCAGTGGGCTCGTAGCCGCGATCGCGGCCACGAGCCCGGCACACGCTCGGGGCGATTGGACGCCGGCAATCGAGCTCGTCCAACAACTACCGGCCTAATTTTTTCAGAAATTTTCCTGGTAAGTCCGGTTGCCATCAGCACACTCGTACGAGGGGGCAGTATTGGCCGGCGTGCAATAGTGGAACCGGCGCGCTTTGCTAAGTAGACCGTTACCAACCCCGCAATGTTGCGAACAATTTCCAGAGCCGCTAGCTCGCACATGGGCCACGCCATTACCCACCAGCGGGGACCTTGAATTTTGGTGATTTCAACGGAGATTTCCGGCGCGCGGTCGCGCTAACCGCGAGGCGAAGCGTCCTGCTCGACGTTCGTACTATCGGGCTTTGGCCAGGGTAGATTATGCTTAACATTGAGCTAGCATTTCGTACGTGTTACTTGTGAGGAACTACTACCTTGGCGAAGAAGAAACCCGCTACTCCCAATGCAAATCGCAGCGACGTCATTCGCGAGATCTTCAAGGCACAACCGAAGGCCACGATCAAAGAAGTGCGCAGTGCCTTGGAAGCGCGCGGCGTGAAAGCGTCCGACGCGCTCATTAACAAGATCAAGTACCGACGGCCTGGCACCTCAGGCAAAGCGCGGGCTGCGAAGAATGGCAGCGGGCACGGCAGCAAGGCCGACGCCATTCGTACGATGTTCGATCAGTTAGGCGCTTCGGCGCGGCCGCGCGACGTGGTGGCCGCATTGGCCCAGCGCGGCATCAAGGTCACTTCCGCCCAGGTCAGCACGCTGCGCAAGGCAGCTCGGCGGCCCGGCCACGCCTCGGTGGCCGTGGGCGGCGTGTCGTTCGAGCATTTGGTGGCCGCCAAGTCACTTTCCGAGCGGCTGGGAGGCATCGACAGGGCGCGGCAGGCGCTCGAACACCTGGCCCGGCTGATCTCGAACTAACCGCTGGCAGCGACTCGACAGATCGACCGTTTCCGTTCCCGCAGCGTACTGCTATCCTGATACGCGGATAGCGATACGTTTGCCGGGGGAAACGCGTTGATGACGAAGTGCGCACGCCAGGGGTCAACACGGTGATCGAAGGGGTCCTGGTCGCGCTGCTGACAGCGCACTTGCTGGCAGTCAACCTGGCCATGGCCGGGCCGCTAGTCGCCGTGTGGATTGAGTGGCGCGCTATGCGCGCCGCTGACCCCGATGCCGCACAGACCGCCCATGCGTTGGCCCGCTCCTCACTTGGCGCGGCGCTGTTGGGTATTGCCCTAGGGGCGCTGCTGCTGGGCATTCGCTGGCAGTTGGACGACCGGGCCTATTTCTCGGCCGTGGCGCTCATTCCGCACAGCCGGCTGTGGTTCGCTCTGGCCGAGCTCGTTTTTTACATCGCCTGCATGACGGCCTACCTGGGCCTGTGGAATCGCTGGGCCACGCATCGCGTATGGCATCGCCTGCTGGCCGTGGCTGCAGCGCTTAATTTACTGATGCACTTTCCGGCGCTGTTCACCATCGTTTCCGTGGCCAGCACCCGGCCACTGCTGTGGGGTGAAGTGCTCGACCGGGCCGGTTACTGGCGGCTGCTGCTCGACGGCGAAGTAGCCTCACGCGTCGTTCATGTGTGGTTGGCGGCCGTAGTGGTAGCGGGCATCGTGCTGATGGGCCTGGCCCTGCGAAGTTCGGCCGAAAACACTCCCGCCACGGGCGTCGTAGAGCGCGGAGCCTGGCTGGCGCTGGCGGCAGCGTTGTTGCAGATTCCCGTCGGCCTGTGGACCACTCTCGAGCTTCCTGACGCGTCGCAACGGCAATTGCTGGGCAGCAATTGGCTGGCGACCGGATTATTTGTGGGCTCGCTGCTGCTGGCCTTGCACCTGATGCATACCCTAGCCACATTGGCGCTGGGGGGCGCCGAGCGCAAACTGGTTC
>CAZPED010000692.1:0-2102 GCA_964585335.1 uncultured Planctomycetaceae bacterium
CGGGCGACATGTTGAGCTCGACGATCATCGCGCGGCGGCTGGCGGCGTTCTGGTCGGCATACGTTGCCAGGTCGGCGGCGTGATGCTCGCTAAGAAACTCCTGGGTCTCAACGCGCAGCAATTCTAAATCACTATCGTCGCCGCTGCCGCACGAGACCGGCAAGAAGCGGAAGTCGGCCTGCTTGCCAAAGCGCGCCGCCAATTCGACCAGTTCCGGGAACTCGCGAATGCACGGACCGCACCAGGTGCCCCAATAGTTCACCAGCGTCACGCGCCCCACCAGGTCGTCGCTCGAAACGCTTTTGGAGTCCCCCGTCAGCGGTTCGAAACGCAGGAACTGCAAACGCCGGCCGACCGCCGGATGGGCATCGGTCGTCGTGGTCTGGTCTTCGCGCGACATGACGACGTACAGCAAGGCGGCCGCCGCCAGCAGTACCACGGCCAGGCCCGCGCCACCGCGACGGCGCTTTCCCGCCGGATCGTTGTCCGTTGCATCCATCGACGAAGTCTCCCACAATTCAGCGTTTGGAGGGCCGCACCTGCGCACCTCCGAGTACGGCACGTTCAGCAAACCGAGACCCAAACACGATGGCCCTTGAAGTCGAGCAAAAGTTTCGCGTTGCCGACCGCGCGGCGCTGGTGGCGCGGCTAGCCGCTTTAGGTTGCCACTTCGAGTCGCCCGTCGAGCAGGTCGACCAGTACTTCGCCCATCCGGTTCGCGACTTTGCCGGTACCGACGAAGCCCTGCGGCTGCGGCAGGTGGGCGCGCTCAACTATATCACTTACAAGGGTCCCAAGCTCGACACGCAAACGAAGACCCGCCAGGAGGTCGAGATCGCCCTGGCGGCGGGCCCCAAGGCCGCCGACGACGCACGACAGTTGCTCGCGGCCCTGGGCTTTGCCCCCGTGCGGGCAGTCAGCAAGCAGCGAGCGTGTGGCAAGCTAACTTGGCAAGGCCGGCAAATCGGGGTCGATCTCGATACGGTCGCCGGCCTGGGAGACTTTGTCGAGTTGGAGATTGTCACTGAGCCGGCCTCGGCCGACGGGGCCCGTGCGGCGATCGCCAGCCTGGCCCAGCAATTGGGCTTAAGTGACGGCGAGCGTCAAAGTTACCTCGAATTGCTGCTGGCATTGGAGGCATAGCAAAGGGCCGCAGTCCCCAGAACCGGCGAAGTAATGGTTTTTTCACTGGTCTGGCAAACTTGCTTGACTTTAACGATCCTATCGGCCGAAAATACTGTCCGCAGTAACAACCTCTACAGGGCCGCGCGTTGATGAGATCCTTGCTGGCAACTCGATGCATCGCAAGCGCCCTGGCGCTGGCGCTCTCGATTTCGCCTGCGCTGGCCGGCGGACCCGGCTGCTGCCGTGGTCAGGCGGCCAATGCCGCGACCGGCTGTCCCTGCTGCCAGCAACGGGCCGCGGCCGAGCATGCTTCAGCCGATAGTGAGGATGACGAAGTACCCGGCTGCTGCGCCGCCAAGCACAAAGCGTGCTGCGCTCGGGCCGAGGAGCCCGCCGGCTCGACGCAAGTCGGTTTGGCTGTGCAGCCCGCGTCGTCGAAATGCTGCTGCAAAGCTCGCGCGCCGCTGCCGGCGGTGAGCGAAACGCAGTTCGACCTGCGCATCAAGCACGAACTTCTGGCTACGGCCCACGTCGACGCGGCGCCGAAAGCCCAGATGTACGAAACGCTCGCTCTGCATCGCGGAGGGCACGAAATCCCGCCCGCGCCTTCTTTGCAAAAACTGCTGTGCCGCTGGGTTGTGTGACGCTGCGCGCTGGGGGCTGCGCCTTAGGCATGCCGGTGGGCATACCCGGACGCTGGCCCCAATTCCGTTCAATCGTCGTACGTGAGTCTTTTTCCGTTGGGCCGACTGCCGTAACGCGCGACTAAAACGCCCGGCAGGTGCGCCGCTGTGTTGGGAATGCATTCAATTTTCGAAAGGGATCATCACATGAAAGCTCGTTTTTGCCTGGCCGCTTTGGCTGTCGTCACGCTGGTTGCCGTCGCTTCGCTGCGTGCCGCCGATGAAAAGCCGGCCCTGAAGTGCCCTGTCTCGGGCCAGCCCGCCAAGACCGACCATTCAGTCGACTTCAACGAC
>CAZPED010000693.1:0-2084 GCA_964585335.1 uncultured Planctomycetaceae bacterium
TTATCTTCGCGCCAGGTGCGGCCGGCGGGGCCGGTTAGTTGGAAGCCCTGCGCGTGGGCCTGACCCTGGGCATTGAATTGGTTCTCGGCCGTCCGCTGGCAGTTGAGCTGCGCTGTGCCTTGTCCGGCGAGCTTCAGCCCCTTGAGGTCCGAAAACTGTTGCAACTCGGCCATCAGCCGCGACAGGTCAAACTTGGCCGTGGCCTTGGCGTCGTCGAGCGTGCCGGCCCCGTCGATCTGCAAGAAGCTGGACGTGCAGCGGGCACGGTCGATGACGATGCCTGACTTGGCTTCGTGCGTGGCAAACTCGATGGCCAGCGGATTGTCCCACGTGAATGCCCGGCCGTCGGCCCGCGCGCCCAGCTGGCCGATGTCGATCGTGCCGTTCCAGGTCATGCCTTCGGGCTGCTGCCGGCTGGCCAGCACCAGGTCGACGCGGCCGGCCGTCACTTCGGTGCCTTCGCGAATGGCCAGCGTGTCGGGCAACATTCGGGCCAGTTGCGCCAGGTCGACGTGTCCCTTCAGTTCGTAATTTTCGCGGGCCAAGGCTTGCAGCACCTGGCTGGCCGACAGGTCCTCTTGTTTGAAGCTGCCGGCCAGTTCGAACTTACCCAGCTCGCAGTTGACGGCCAGCTGCTGGATGTCGATCAGGTCGCCATTTTGGGCGATGCGGCAGGGCATTTCGACGCGGGGCAACTCCAAGCGGTCGTTGCCCAAGGCCGTGGCAGCCACGGCCAGGCTGGTGATCAGCGATTCGCCCTGCAGGCTGGCCTGGCCGTCGGCGGCCAGTTCACCCCAGGCGCCTGCCAGCCGAGTCGACAATCGGCCCGACAGTTCGGCCTTGTCCAGACGGCGGCGCGCCAGCGGCTCGGCCATTTCCAGCGGCAGGGCATTGGCCTGGGCATCGATTTTTCCCGAGGCAAACGGCGCGGAGTTCTGCGTCGAACCCTGCGTGCGCAATTCGATCTTGAAATCGCCCGGCTGGCGCTGATCGGCCAGCTGGCCCGAGGCGACCAACGTGATCGGTTGATTGCCAGAAGACACGATGCCGTCGACCGAGACGTTTTCGAGGCGGAACTGCCGCTTGGCAAACGTGTCGTCGACGACGACTTCCGCGCCAGTCACTTTCAGTTCGACGCGAAACGGCGTGCTGGTGGTTTGGCTCAGCAACGTGGCAAAGGCTTGTTCCAGGTTGCTGTCGCGCTCGTGAAAGACCACGTGCAGGCGCGGCTGGTCGACGGTCACCACGCCCATATCGGTAAAGTCGAGCAGCAGCCCAATCAGAGATTTCTCGCTGCGCACGGCTGGCACCACGACGAAAGCGTCTCCCGACGCGTCGCGGATTTCCAGCTCTTCCACGTCGACCGGCGTGAACCAGCCCAGCGATAGCGAGCCGAGGCTGACCGTGCCGTCGACGGGCAGCGCCGTTTGCAGCGCCCAGGTGCCCAGGGGCGTGTACGAGGCGATCGTGGGTGCCAGCGCTATGCCCATCACCAGCAAGACCAACGTGGCGTAGCAGCCATAGCGAAAGGCGCGGGAGCGCCTGGTGCGCGGCTCTGCCGGCTCGGCTTCGGGAGCTTGCTTGGCGGCGCGCTTTTTCGAACGGGGCAAGTCAGCGGTAGCCATGGCGGGTTTTCCGGGCGAGCGGATTGGGGGCGGGCAAAAGACGGTAGCGCGAGCGGTCAAAAACCGCAAGGCCGATGCGCGAATAACGGACAAAGTCCTACATCTAGCATCGGCAACCCGGGCAGAAGAATCCGCAATGTCGACGCGCCGACTGGCAGGCGATACCATGAACTGCCGACATCGGCCGGCCCACTGGCGCCAGCACTGCTAGCGACAGCGTGGTCAGAGGCCCCTCTTCGAATTGCTCAGGGCGCTTGCGAGTCCAACATGGCGATCACACTTCCGCAGATTTTTCGCGTGCGACAAAACTTCGACGCTCCGCGGGTGGCCGACGTGGCCGCGGAGGTCGCCGCGCAGCTGGCCACGCTCCGGCTCGGCGAACGAATTCGGCCGGGGCAAAGCGTGGCGATTACCGCCGGCAGCCGCGGCATTGCCAATATCAAGCACATTACCAAAGCC
>CAZPED010000694.1:0-2075 GCA_964585335.1 uncultured Planctomycetaceae bacterium
AGCCAGTGGCGCACGGTCGAACCGCTAGTGGCCAGTGCCAGCGACGAAGTGCGGCTTGAGCCTCAAGCGGATCAATCGGTTCGAGCCCAGCCTGGCCAGGCAAAACGCGCCACGTACCACATTACCGGGCTCTTGCGCTCTGCGGGCACGACGGCCATTCGCCTCGAAGCGCTGGCCGACCCGCCGCTTCCCGGCGGTGGCCCCGGCCTGGCCGGGGGCAATTTCGTGCTCAACGAACTGCGGCTGACGGCTCGGCCCGTCATGCTGGGTCCGCTGGCCATCCGCTACATTCGGCTGGAGCTGCCCGGACAGAAGCGGATTCTCGCGCTGGCCGAGGTACAGGCGTTCGACGGCTCGGTCAATCTCGCGCTGCGAGGCCAGGCCACTCAGTCGAGCAACTTTGGCGGCGCCGAGGCTCGGCGGGCGATCGACGGCCGCACCGACGGCGACTACGACAACCATTCGGTCTCGCACACCGCCGAGCAGGACAACCCCTGGTGGGAGCTCGACCTCGGTCAGTTGACCGAAGTCGAACAGGTCGCCATCTGGAACCGCACAGATCATCAGTTGCAGTCGCGGCTCGATGGACTGCGCGTGGTGCTGCTCGACGAGCAGCGCAAGCCGCTCTGGCAGCGGGCGCTGGCCAAAGCGCCCGAGACGAGTCAAACGCTGTCGGTCGCAGAAGGTAGCGACGTCGAACTCCTCGACGCTTCAGCCGATCTTGTTCAGGAGGGCTGGCCAGCCGCCAATGCCATCGATGGCAACGCCGGCGCGGGCTCGGGCTGGGCCATTAGCTCCGCCCCGGGCAAGACTCACGAAGCCGTGTTCCGCATCAAAGCTCCGACCATTTTGGCGCGGCCGGCGTTGTTGGACATTAACCTGGTGCAATCTCATGGCGATGGCCACCTGCTTGGCCGCTTCCGGCTTTCGGCCACGGCTGCCACCGATCCGCCACGAGCATTGCCGCAAGCGGTGCGCGACGTGCTGGCAGTTGCTCCCGGCGAGCGCAGCGCGGAACAGCGCGACGCGCTGCGGCATTACTACTGGCAACAATCGCCAGGCAGCCGGACGATTCGCGACGAGTTGGCGCAGCTGGAGCGCCAAGCCGAAGCACTCGAGCGCCAGTTTCCCCAGACGCCGATCATGCGCGAACTGCCGACGGACAAACTGCGCGTCACCCATACGATGATCAAAGGCAATTTCCAGGCGCCCGGCGAAGTGGTGCAGCCGGCGCTGCCGGCGGCATTCCATCCGCTGCCGGCCGGCGCACCGGTCAATCGCTTGGGGCTGGCCCGCTGGCTTGTCGACCGCGACAACCCGCTCACTGCCCGGGTCATGGTCAACCGGCTCTGGGCCCAGTTGTTTGGCGCCGGCCTGGTCGTCACTGAAGAGGATTTTGGCACGCAGGGACTGCCGCCCACGCATCCCCAACTGCTCGATCTCTTGGCGGTCGAGTTCATGGACAGCGGCTGGGACATCAAGCACTTGCTGCGGCAACTGGTCACTTCGGCCACGTATCGCCAGTCGTCGAGCGCCGAGTCAAAGTTGCTGCACGCCGACCCGCACAACCAATTGCTGGCCCGCGGCCCCCGGGTGCGGCTCGAAGCCGAGATGGTCCGCGATCAGGCACTGGCCATTGCGGGACTGCTCAGCCGCAAGCAGGGCGGACCGTCGGTCTATCCGCCCCAGCCCGACGGGTTGTGGCGTGCGGCCTTCAACGGCGAGCGCACCTGGGCCACGAGCACGGGGCAGGATCGCTATCGCCGCGGCCTCTACACCTACTGGCGGCGGAGCGTGCCATATCCGTCGATGGCGGTGTTCGACGCGCCGAGTCGCGAGATCTGCACACTGCGGCGCATCTCGACCAACACGCCGCTGCAAGCGTTTGTCACGCTGAACGATCCGGTCTTTGTCGAAGCAGCCCAGGCGCTCGCTCGGCGCATCCTGGCCGAAGGTGGCGGCCAGACTGCCGATCGCTGCGCATTCGTACTTCAGCTGGCGCTGGCGCGACCGGCCAATGCCGCGCAGATCGACCGGCTTGTGGCGCTTTACGAGCAAGCCCTGGCCAGCTACCG
>CAZPED010000695.1:0-2074 GCA_964585335.1 uncultured Planctomycetaceae bacterium
GCCGAGAGCACCGCCATCGGGTGGGCGACGTGCGAGTAGCCGGGGAAAAAGGTCGCCATGTCCTCGTGGATCATGGAGTGCCGGTTCAACAGATCGGCCAGCTTCTTGCGTTCCCGGAGATTCGGGAGGTTGCCGAGAATGAGCAAGTGGGCCACTTCGACAAACTCGCAGTATTCGCAGAGGTCTTCGATCGAGTAGCCGCGATATTGCAGGCCGCCGGCAATGGTGCTAATGGCGGTTTCGCCGGCAATGATTCCTTCCAGCCCAGGACTGTAAATCGGGTCGGCCATGGAGGACCTTTGGGGATAAGAGGGTGATCGGTGGCGTTTGGAGGCCGCGCGTGCTGAAGCTGCCCAGCGGCTACTTGCCCGTGAAGTACTCGCGGTCGCGGGCTTCGTATCCGCTGTATCCTAGCAGGTCGTAGAGTTCCTGGCGCGATTGCATCAGGTCGAGCAGTTCGCGCTGCGTACCTTCGTTGGCGATGACGGCCAGGGCCGCTTCGACGGCCTTCATCGCCGTGCGCAAAAGTGTGACCGGATAGAGCACGGCGGCATAGCCCATCTCGGCCAGCTCGTCGAGCGTGAGCAGCGGGCTTTTGCCGAACTCGGTCATGTTGGCCACCAGCGGCGCGTCGATTTCGTCGGCAAAACGTGCAAACTCGCCGGCATCGGCCAGGGCTTCGGGAAAGATCCAATCTGCGCCGGCGTCGAGGTAGCGTTTGGCGCGATCCAGCGCCTCGTCGAGGCCGTAGACGCCGCGGGCATCGGTGCGGGCCAGCAGCACCAGGTCCGCGTCGCTACGGGCGGCCGCCGCCGCACGCAGCTTGGCACACATTTCGTCGGTTTCGACCAGCCCCTTGCCCGAGAGGTGGCCGCAGCGTTTGGGCAGCACCTGGTCTTCCAATTGAATGGCGGCGGCCCCGGCCGCTTCGAGCTCGACGATCGTGCGTTCGACGTTCACTGCCGCGCCGAAGCCGGTATCGGCGTCGACAATGACGGGCAGTTTGACCGAGCGAGTCAGCAGCGCCGTGTGTTGGGCAAGCTCGGTGAGCGTGAACAGACCCACATCGGGCAGCGCCAGCGAGCCAGCCGAGAACGCGGCCCCCGACAAATACAAGGCGTCGTAGCCGGCCTGCTCGATCAGCCGCCCGACCAGGGCATTAAAGGCGCCGGGCACTTGAATTGTCGAGCCTTCAACGGCTTGGCGGAGCAATCTTCCGGGCGAGGGTCGCGTCATCGCATCGATCTCTGGGGATGGCAGACGGGTTGGACCTTTCGGGAATATATGAGCCCGGCGCAGGGGGACGCAAGGGGGCGGGGCGGCTGGCCGAAGCCGCGGCGCGCAGCTAGGCTGAACTCGATGAGCAAGCGTGCACGATCTTCGTTGGCGGCCGGCGACGCGCCGCTGCGCGCCGGCTGCGAAGTGGCGCTCGTCTTCCTGGTGTTCTTTATTCACGCGGGCTGGCCCGTGCCCGACGTGAATGAGCCGCATTACTTGAGCAAAGCCCGCCATTACTGGGATTCCGCCTGGTGTGCGCGCGACTTCTTGTGCCAATCGGCCGACGCCCACCAGGTGTTCTATTGGACCTTCGGTTGGCTGTCGCGGTACTTATCGCTGCCGGCCATGGCCTGGACTGGCAGAGTGCTGACCTGGGGACTGCTGGCCTGGGCCTGGCGGCGGCTGAGCGTGGCTGTCGTGCCAGTCGCGTGGGTCTCTGTCTTGGCTGCGGCAGTTTTTGTCGCGCTTAACGATCGGCTGCAAATGGCGGGGGAATGGATCGTGGGGGGCGTCGAGGCCAAAGGCTTTGCTTACGTGCTGGTGCTGCTGGCGCTCGAGGCGCTCGTGCGCGATCGTTGGGGCCGCGCCATCTTGCTGCTGGGCGCCGCCTCGGCATTTCACGTCGTCATTGGCGGCTGGTGCGTGGTTGCCCTGGCCGTGGCCTGGTTGGCCACTCCACAGCGGCCAGCTTGGCGGCAGTTGATCGTTCCACTTATGGGCGGACTGCTGCTGGCGTTGCCGGGCCTTGTGCCGGCGCTGGCGCTAACGGCCGGCAGCGATCCGGCGCTGGTCCGCG
>CAZPED010000696.1:0-2069 GCA_964585335.1 uncultured Planctomycetaceae bacterium
CCGACGAGGCGCTGCTGGCAGCGACCCGCCAGGCCCTCCAGCGCCACCAGGTGACTTGCGGCGCGGTGGCGGGGTACACCGACTTTTCGCCCCCCCGCGCGGCCGAGGTGCCCTGGCTGGAAATGCAGCTGGCCTACGTCGCGGCGCTGTGTCGCCTGGCCTCGGCCCTTAATGCACCGCTGGTGCGCATTTTCACCGCCTACGAACACCCCGGCACGTCGCCGGCAACAGCCTGGAACCTGGCCGTCACGGCGCTGCGCGAGTGTGCGGAACGGGCTGCCGATTACGGCGTCACGCTGGCCGTGCAAAACCATCACGACGTGGCGGTACACAGCGAGGCGCTCGAAGAGCTGCTCGTGGACATCGACCGGCCGAACGTCAAGCTGGGCTTCGACGCCTGGTCGCCGGCGCTGCGGGGCGAAGCGCTGTTTGCGGCCGCCAAGCGCATGGCTCCCTATACGGCCATGACGACCAACGCCGACTACGTCCGACTGCAACGTTTTCGCTACGTGAGCGAACTGGTCAACTACGAGCCGCAGCAGCCCGACCTGGTGCGCGCCGTGCGGTTTGGCGACGGCTTTATCGATTACGAGGCATTCTTTGCGGGCCTTGTCGAAGGCGGCTTTCGCGGCCTGGCCAACTACGAAATGTGCTCGCCGATTCGCGGCGGCGGCGAGCTGGCCAACCTGGACGATTATGCCCGGGGTTACCTGAGCTGGATGCGCGAGCACGTGGCAACTACACAGTAGCCGCAACGGACCGGGCAGCCCCAAGTGGCGGCAGGTTGCCGCGACCGGCGGCGGGCATTATCATAAACGGCGGTTCATACGATCCCTGGCACCGTCTCGCCGCGCGGCTGGCAATCATGCTGGTCCGTCCCACCTGCGGCGAGCAAACCACGAGGGCGAGAGTTGATGCGGCACGTCGCCTGGTTGTTCGGAGCGCTCCTCTGCGGCACCACTGTCGAGGCTCAAGCCGTCGACTACGCGCGCGACGTCCAGCCCATCTTGCAAAAGCATTGCTATAGCTGTCACGGCGGGCTGCGGGCCAAGTCGGGGTTGCGGGTCGACCATGTCGCGTTTCTGCGCCAAGGGGGCGATAGCGGACCGGCCCTGGCTGCCACGAGCGCCGACAGCTTACTCATTCGGGCCGTTGTTGGCGGCGGCTCGGTCGAGCGGATGCCACTCGACGCCAAGCCGCTGAACGACACCGAGATTGCCACGCTACGAGCCTGGGTCGACGCCGGCGCGCCGGCCCCCGAAACGCCGCTGCCGGCCGATCCGCGGCAGCATTGGTCGTTTCGCCCGCCCGTGCGTCCACCGCTGCCGGTCGTGGCCGGCGCCGCGTGGAGCCAGCATCCAATCGATCGTTTCATTGGCAGCGAGCACGAGCGATTGGGGCTGGAGCCTGCTGCTCCGGCGCCTAAGCACGTGCTGCTGCGGCGGGTGTATCTCGACCTCGTCGGCCTGCCGCCTACGCCGAGCGAGCTACGCGCCTTTCTGGCCGATGACTCGCCGGACGCCTACGAGAAAGTGGTCGACCAGTTGCTGGCCAGCCCACAGTACGGCGAGCGCTGGGCGCGGCACTGGATGGACGTGTGGCGCTACAGCGACTGGGACGGCTACGCGGCCGAGGTGCGCGAAAGCCAGCCGCACATCTGGCGCTGGCGCGATTGGATCATCGAGTCGCTCAACAACGACAAGCCTTACGACGAAATGGTGCGGCAGATGCTGGCCGCCGACGAGCTAGCGCCAACCGACGAAGACGCCCTGCGGGCCACGGGTTACCTGGTGCGCAATTGGTATCGCTTCAACCGCAACGTCTGGCTCGAAGCAACCGTCGAGCACACGTCGAAGGCGTTCCTGGGCATCACGCTCAATTGTGCCCGCTGTCACGATCACATGTACGATCCGATCGAGCAGGCCGAGTACTACCAGTTCCGCGCGATTTTCGAGCCGCACGACGTGCGGACCGACCGATTGCCCGGCCAGGCCGATACCAAGTTGGCCGGATTGGTGCGCGTGTACGACGCCAAGCCCGAGCAACCAACCTACCTGTTCGAGCGCGGC
>CAZPED010000697.1:0-2058 GCA_964585335.1 uncultured Planctomycetaceae bacterium
AGAAGAAGTAGCTACCGAAAAGGTAGTAGACCTTGCCACCGGCAAGATCGAAGATAAGCAGCTCAACAAGGATTTCGTGGTCGTCCTGAGCCCGCTGGTGGGCGAGAACCTGGATAAGGAGCTGATCGACAAGGGCATCGTGATCAAAGCCCAGCGACCGACCGACGGCGCGGGCATCCTGCTGATCGCGTACTTCATCGGCTTTGCGCTGATGCTGGGGCTAGTCATGTTGATGCTGCGACGCGCGCGCGACCAGTTCATGGGCGGCGGCATTCTGGGCGGCTTCAGCAAGAGCCCCGCCAAGCGCTACGACAGCGGCACCAAGCCGGTCACGTTTTCGGACGTGGCGGGGCTCGAGGGCGTGAAGCACGACCTGGAAGAGGTGGTCGAGTTTCTCAAGAGCCCCGAAAAATTCCAGCGGCTCGGCGGCCGCGTGCCCAAGGGCATTCTGCTGATGGGCCCCCCGGGCACTGGTAAGACGCTGCTGGCCCGGGCCGTGGCTGGCGAGGCCGGCGTGCCCTTCTTTTCGATCAACGGCTCCGAATTCATCCAGATGTTCGTGGGCGTCGGCGCCAGCCGCGTGCGCGACATGTTCAAAACGGCCAAAGAAGCCTCGCCGGCCATCCTGTTCATCGACGAAATCGACGCCGTGGGCCGCGTGCGCGGCGCAGGCCTGGGCGGCGGCCACGACGAACGCGAGCAAACGCTCAATCAGATCCTCAGCGAGATGGACGGCTTCAGCCAGACCGAGTCGGTCATCGTGCTGGCGGCGACCAACCGCCCCGACGTGCTCGACCCGGCGCTATTGCGCCCCGGCCGTTTCGACCGCCACATCACGGTCGATCGCCCCAACCACAAGGGCCGACTGGCCATCTTCAAAGTTCACGTCCGCGACGTGCCCCTGGCCGACGACGTCGATCTCGACCGGCTGGCCAGCGGCACCGTGGGGCTCACCGGGGCCGACATTCGCAACCTGGTGAACGAAGCCGCGCTCTGGGCCACGCGCAACGGCAAGGACAAAGTCGACATGGACGACTTCGAACATGCCCGCGATCGCGTGCTGATGGGCCCCAAGCGTGAGGAAGTGCTCAGCGGCAAGGAAAAACGCATGACCGCGATTCACGAATCGGGTCACGCTCTGTTGGCTTGGATCGTGCCCGGGGCCGACCGGGTACATAAAGTGACGATCATTCCACGCGGCCGCGCGCTGGGCGTCACGCAACTGCTCCCCGAGGAAGACCGGCTGAACATCAGCGAATCGGAGCTGCACGGCCGGCTGTGCTTCATGCTCGGCGGCCGCGCCGCCGAAAAGCTGATCTACGACGAGTACAGCGCCGGTGCCGAAAACGACCTGATGCAGGCCACGCGGCTCGCGCGGCGCATGGTCACGGCCTGGGGGATGAGCGAGCGGCTCGGCCCTGTCGCTTACCGCACCAGCGAGGAGCACCCGTTCCTGGGCAAGGAAATCTACGAGCAGCGCGAGTTCAGCGAGCACAGCGCCCAGCTGATCGACGACGAGGTGGCAAAGATCCTGCACGCGGCCGCCGACCGGGCCAACCGGCTGCTGACCGAGCACCGCGACCAGCTGGAAAAGCTGGCCACGGCCCTGGAAGAGCACGAAGTGCTCGACGAGGCCGAGATCGAAGAGCTGCTCGGCCCCTCGATCAACAAGCGGGCCGTCGAATCGAACGGCCGGGCCGTCGACATCGCCCCCGGCGACAGTTCCGGCAGCGACATCGAGCCCGCCGCGCCGGCCGAAGCCTGAGACGCGGCCGGTTGCCACTCCGGGCGTCGTGGGCGGCCAGGTCTACGTACCGCGCCGGGTGAAGGTCAGATCGTCGAGATAGATTTCGACGTGGTGGCCGCCCGACTGCATGTTGAAAATGCCGAACCGGTCGAACGTGGCCCCCACGGCTTGATGCTCGGGAGCAACCTCCAGCCACTGGGTCTTGCCGTCGAACGTGACCTCGATGCGGGCAGCGCGGTCCTTTCGCTCTGGCCAGTAGTGCAGCGACCACTGGTGCGCCGCGCCATCGGGTTTGACCACGGGCCAGCGCG
>CAZPED010000698.1:0-2054 GCA_964585335.1 uncultured Planctomycetaceae bacterium
CGACTTGCCCGGGCACCGAGGTAGGGTTGTCGTCGAGCACGACCAGGTCGTTGTGCGTGTTGCCTTCGATCCGCAGGCTACGCCCCACGGCCGGGGCATTGATACGTCCCTGCAATTTAATGGTGCTGCCTGACGGGCTGGTGTTGTTGGCATCGCCCTTGATGAAAACATTGCCCTGGGTGGCTTCGACAATCGAGTTGGCCAACAGCTCGATATCGTTGTCGGCCAAGAGCAACACGTCGCCCAGGTTCGACATCACCTTGGCCACCGCGGCGTTGCCGACCCTTAGCGTGTCGCTGCTGTTGGCCGGGTCGGCCGCGCGGGTCACGCTCAGGCGGAGGTTGCTATTGGTGGTCATGTCGACGTTGACCTGGAATGGACCGGCCGAGTGGACGTCGAGGAATTTCAAGGGCACGCCGCCTCCCACCGTGCCATTAAAGGTCGTCAATCCCGAGGAGTCGCTCGACAAACCAAAGGGCCCGCCAGCTGTGGCAATTGTCGACACCGTGGACAAATAAGTGATCGTGCCCGGTGTGTCGGCGATGGGCTTAATGCCCGCCGTGAGCGACGTGTCTTTGTGAAGCAGCACGGGCCCGTAGACCTGGGCGAGCCGGGTGTTGACGCCGTTCTTGGGCGGCAACGACGGGCCCGCGGTCGGGTCGATATTGAAAATCGTGGTGCCCCAATTGACGGTAAGGTACTCCAGGCGCCGGCCCACATCCCAACCGACGGATCCGCTAAAAGTCACGTGCGAATTAACGACCAATCCCTGGTTACCGTTGGTCGCGCCATCGATGGTGTCGTTGAAAGCAATGGGTTGCGGCGTCGCGAGGGTTCCGGCAGTGACGATCGAGTCTTGGGCGAGTGTAACGGCACCGTTGTACGTTTGACCCGCGGTGGTGGTGACGGCGACGAGGGGCGCAATGACGTTCAGTATCAGGTCGTCGTCGATCTGCACGCTGACCGCGGAGATGGGTGCATTGAGCACGGTGACGCCGCCGTTGTCGCTCCGGAACGCATCGACTCCGCTTACCGCGCCGTTGATGGTGGTAGTGTCAACGGCCCTGAGCGCCAAGTCGAATAGGCCCGTGGTGCCGGTCGTTCGGTTCAATGTGAGCGTGCCGTCCGCGGTGAGCACCGTGTCCTGTTGCAGTTCGACCGCGTCGTTGTAGGTCTGCAAGCCCGTCGTGCGGACACTGGGCGAACCGTTGGTGCTGCCTGCCACGTTGAAAACCGTTTTGCCGAGGCCCAGGCCGGCAGCGACATTGCTGTCGGTCAGCAGCGCGGCCAAGGCGCTGGTCACGCCCACCTTGCCATTGAACACTTCGCTGCCAGCCGTGTTAAAGCGCAGCTCGCGCGGCGTGGCGTCGCTATCGATGGTGGTATTGAAGGTGATGTCGCCGGACGCAGTGCTCTCCAGCACCGTGTGCTGTTGCAGCTCGACCGCGTCGTTGTAGGTTTGCAGGCCAGCCGTGCGAACACTCGGCGATCCGTTGGTGCTGCCCGCCACGTTGAAGATCGTTTTGCCGAGGCCCAGGCCGGCGCCGACGTTGCTGTCGGTCAGCAGCGCCGCCAAGGCGCTCGTCACGCCCACCTTGCCGTTGAAGACCTCGTTGCCAGCCGTGTTGATGCGCAGTTCGCGTGGCGTGGCGTCACTGTCGATCGTCAGATTGAACGTGATGTTGCCGGACGCAGTGCTTTCCAACACGGTGTGCTGTTGCAGTTCGACCGCGTCGTTGTAGGTCTGCAAGCCCGTCGTCCGGACACTCGGCGAACCGTTCGTGCTGCCGGCCACGTTGAAGATCGTTTTGCCCGGGCCCAGGCCGGCGCCGAGATTGCTGTCGGTCAGCAGCGCGGCCAACGCGCTGGTCACGCCTACCTTGCCGTTGAAGACCTCGTTGCCGGCCGTGTTGATGCGCAGTTCGCGCGGCGTGGCGTCGCTATCGACCGTCAACTGGAAGGTGATGCTGCCGGACGCAGTGCTCTCCAGCACCGTGTTCTGTTGCAGCTCGACCGCGTCGTTGTAGGTTTGCAGGCCAGCCGTGCGAACACTC
>CAZPED010000699.1:0-2047 GCA_964585335.1 uncultured Planctomycetaceae bacterium
GTGTAGTTGAGCTTGATTTCAGCGGTCATAGGATCCCCAATGTGGCAAGAGGAAGTCGATCAAATGCTTGGATCTCGTAAAAGTGCGCGGTCGGCCAGGGATCGTCGATCGAGGGCTTGATCTGCTCGCCTGGCTTCTTCACGACCTGCTGGCCGTTCTCGGTCACCGTCGTTTCGCGAATGTAGTGTGGTACGGGCTTGGTCGTAGGCTGCCCGCTCTCGTCGACCGCGCGAGTGATGATGTACTTGACCGGGTTGGTAAATAGCAGCGGCACGCGCACATAAAAACCCTGGGCCATAACGCGACGGCAAAAGGCGTTCTCGTCGCTGGTGATCTTGCCACCGCGACGGAAACGAACCTGGGCTGTCACGCTCCAGTAAATGAAGTCTTCGGCCTCTTGTGAGTTGGATTCCAGGTCGTGCATGCGGGCGGTGCCAGGTGGCTGATTCAAAAACGAATCGGAGGCCACCGCGCCACCATCCATCAGATAGGGAACAATGATCGACGGGTCGAAGTCGGCAAGATTGCGGGTCACGATCAGCAGCAGATCCGGCTTGTTGGTCCGCAGCCGCGGCTCAAAAGGTTCGCCCAGGCAGGTGCAGATCGGCTTGCCCTCGAAGTCTTCGTCGATCTCTTCGTCGCGATGGAGCGTGGCCCAACGGATCCTGGGGGGCGCGTCGAGCGGGCTGTTGTTGCCCTGGCCCCCTTGAATGCTCTCGTACTCGACGATCAGCTCCCAGCGGTAGGGACCGATCTGGTTGGCCCGCCGGCGAGAGACGCGCAGCCACGGCCGCGACGGATGGGCTTGCAGCGGCAACGGAATGCCTGGCCCGATCATGACCACCGACTCGTCGTCGCTGGGATCGTCGGTCAGGATGTCGTAGATGATCGTCGCATCCTGGTTCGACGTGCTGGTGTTGCGTGTCTCTTCGCCCCCTTGGCGACCCGACCAGCGACGCGTAACTGAAACGACCGACATGCTGCTTGCTCCTACTGCTGAATCGGCTGAGCGCCCAGTGCCTTGGCGCGCTGCGCGTCGGCCCAGCGCTTGATCGCGTCGAGCCGCTCGAGGGCCTGAATGTGCAACCGCTTGGTGTCCTTGAGCTCGGCCAGCTGCGCCTTCTGCGTGGCCAGCCCGGGGTCGAACGTGTCGGAACCGGCGCGGGTGAGAAAGCCGGTCTCCCAAAGGTTGGCCTGATTCGAGGGCTCGCGCGCGACCTGGCCGGGCTGCTGTGGCTGGACCTTGTTGCGATCGAGCCGCTGTTGCCGCAAGCGGTCGCGGCGATCGTCGGTTTCCAGCTGGTTCATCAGCCGCACGTAGGCCAGCTCGGCTTCCTTGGCGGCTTTGAGCTCGAGCTCCGACTTCAGCAGGTTGCGCTGGGTGGCGTACAACTGCCCCAGGTTCCGCAGCTGGTCGCCGTCCAGTTTGTCGGTTGGGGTGTTGAGAAACGACTTGTCGAACTGGGCCAGGGCGATGTCTTTGGGGCTCTTGCCAAGGCTGGCGGTTTCTTCCTTGATCGCCTGCACGAAGTTGTGCACCGCGTCGGCCGCGCCGTTCAACTGGCTTTCGGCGTCCGTCTTGAGCTTGGCCTGCGACTCGTTGTACGCCTTCCGCTTGAGCTGGTCGGCGTACTGCTCGAGCGTGATCCGCTTGTTTTGGTTGAACAGTTCCTTCTCGTCGGACGTCATCTTCGACGTGTCGACGGCGTCGAGCTCGCGCTTCTTGCGGGCCATCGCCTTGTCGAAGTCCCCCTTGCCGAAGAGCGAATTCTCGAATTGCAGATCCTCAAGCTGCTTGATGTGCGGCAGCAGTCCCCGCAGCGTGGCGTTGTATTTTTCCAGAGCCTTGTTGGCTTCCTCTTCCTTGGCCGCGGCGTACTGCCAGGCGACGCCCAGGGCCTGAACCCCACCCTTGAGCAGGCCGAGCGGCGAAGGATTCTTGGCCACCTCCATGAAGGCGCCCAGCGCGCCGGTGGCCGCCTCGATCTCCGGATCCGCGGCCCCCATGCGGCGCCCCAGCGAATCGATCGCGGCCTCGACCCCTTTG
>CAZPED010000700.1:0-2043 GCA_964585335.1 uncultured Planctomycetaceae bacterium
AACTCGCGGCCACGTCGCGCTCGACTTCGACCGGCTCGGCCAGCAGTTGTGGTCTGTAGCAGACAACCGCTGCCACGATCAGCAGCAACTGAGCGCAGCGGGGCATGGGGATGACGCGTCGGTCGGTTGGGTCGGGCACTTGGAAAGCGTTGCCCTCCTAGTATATCAGACGCGGGCGCGTGCTTTTAGCCTCGGTTTTTTGGGGCGGCTAACCATCGCACTCGCCAGCACCAGAGGGCGGTAGTTGCACGAAGTTTGACAGGCCCGCGAGGCTCCGTTAGTTTGCCGGCTGAGTCGCCAATGCCCAACCAACCAGCCGGAATGAGGACTTCGTGTCGCACACTTCGCAGTTTGCGCAGCAACTTGCCGCGTCGCGCCCGCTATTGGGCACTTGTATTAGCTATGTCGACCCGACCGTAACCGAATCACTTACCGGCGTGCTCGACTTCGTCTGGATCGACGCCGAGCACGGCGCACTGTCGGTCGAGCGCGTGCAAGGGCATATCATGGCCACTAAGGGCACCGGCACCATTCCGCTGGTGCGCGTAGCGGCCAACGACCCCGCGCTGATCAAGCCCATGCTCGATGCCGGCGCGGCCGGAATCATCGTGCCCCTGGTGAAAACGGCCGAGGACGTGCGCCGCGCCGTCGCCGCCTGTCTGTATCCGCCCGCGGGCACGCGCGGCATCGGCCCCCGCCGGCCTTCGGGCTACGGTGCTCATGGCGGTGCTGAGTTCTATCGGCAGGTCAATGCCGCGATGGTTACGATCGTGCAGATCGAACAGGCAGAAGCCGTGGAAAACCTGGATGCCATCTTGCGCGTGCCAGGGCTGACCTCGATTGTCGTTGGGCCGGCCGATTTGGCTGCGTCGCTGGGCCATACCGGCGAGCCGCGTCACCCCGAGGTGACCAAGGCCATCGACGGCGTGCTGGCCAAGGCGGCGGCCGCCAACGTGCCCGTGGGCATTGCTGTCGGCGACGATGTGCGGGAACTGGCCAGCTGGGCCGCCAAGGGCATGGCCTGGCTGGCAATGGGCGCCGACTTTATCATCCTTCGCCAGGCCGCGCTGCGGCTTACCCGCGAAGTACGGCAGCTGGTCGCTTCCAAGTAACACGGCGACTCGGCTGGCAGGTTTCTCCAGCGAGCGGTTTTGTCGAGCGGCAGGCACAACGTGACGAGCAAGGTAGCCATCACCACCGAAGCTTTGCGGCATTTGCCCGGCCCGCACCTTGACGTGCTGGCCGCGGCCGGATGCGAAGCTTTCTATCCCGACAAACACGTGTTGCTGACCGAGGAGGACACGCTCGCGGGCCTGCAAGGCTGCGTGGCCGCGATTGCCGGTAGCGAACCCTACACGGCGCGCGTCCTGGCGGGTTTGCCCCAGTTGCGGGTGATTGCTCGCAACGGCGTGGGCTACGACCAGATCGACGTGGCGGCGGCCACGGCGCGCGGCGTGGCCGTGGCCATTACACCCGAGGGAAACCACCAGGCGGTTGCCGAGCACGCCCTGGCCCTGCTGTTGGCCGTCACGCGGAGCATCGTGAGCAACGCCGTCGAAGCGCGCGGCGGCCAATGGCCGCGCCGCCGGGCGCATATTCCGCTACGCGGCCGCACGCTGGGCATCGTCGGCCTGGGACGCATCGGCCGCAGCCTGGCTCGCCGGGCCGCCGGGTTTGGCCTGCAAATCCTGGCTTGCGAGCAACAGCCCGATCGGACGTTTGTCGAGCAGTTTGCGATCGAGCTGGTGGACTTGAAAACGTTGCTGCGACGGTCCGACTTCGTGTCGTTGCACGCGCCTATGACCCCCGAGACGCGTGAATTGATCAATCGGCGAACGCTTGCGCTCATGAAGCCGGGCGCCGTGCTGATCAATACGGCTCGCGGCGGACTGGTCAACGAAACCGATCTGGTCGACGCGTTGCGATCGGGGCATCTCGCAGGCGCGGGGCTCGACGTACTGGTAAGCGAACCGCCGCCAATCGGTCAGCCGTTGCTTACGCTCGAGAATGTGATTGTCAGTCCTCACGTGGCGGCGTTCGCTT
>CAZPED010000701.1:0-2028 GCA_964585335.1 uncultured Planctomycetaceae bacterium
TCTTCCGCTCGTTCTCCGTCGGCACGCGCAACGGCCGCACCACGCGGAAGCCGAGAAACAGGGCGTCGGTAAAGTACCAGATGCTTTGCGGCAACTGCGGGTCCTGCTGTTTCCAATCCTTGTTCGATCCCCGCCGCGCGGCGCTGCGAAGGTTCTCGGCGTCGTCATCCCACGAGCCGCCGCGGACCGACAGCGGATAGATCTTCGTGGGCACGGGCCAAGGATCCTTGCTCAGCTTGCCGGCAAACTGCTGGTAATAGTCAGGAATATACTGGTCGAGGCACCATTCCGCCACATTGCCGTGCATATCGTGCAGGCCCCAGGGATTGGGCTTCTTCTTGCCCACCTTGTGGTAGGCGTCGTCGCTGTTCTCGAAGTGCCAGGCGTACTCGCCCAACTGGCTGGCGTCGTCGCCAAACGAATAGGCCGTTTTGGTGCCGGCCCGGCAGGCATATTCCCACTCGGCCTCGGTGGGCAACCGGTAGTAGCGGCCCGTCTTGGCGCTCAGCCACTTGCAGTAGGTTTTGGCCGCCAGTTGCGTCATGCAGATTGCCGGGAAGCCTTCCTTGCCCATGCCGAAGGTCATGTCGGTGTAGGGCTTGGTCGGCCGGGTAACGGCGTCAGCCAGCGTTTCGCTGGCGGTGGCGGCCACCTTGTTCAGCTCGCGGCGCTGGACGTCGAGGCTGAACATCCAGATTTCGTACTCATCCCAGGTCACTTCGCACTTGCCCATCCAAAAGGGCTCGATTTCCACCTCGTGCTGCGGCCCTTCGTCGTCCTTGTGGCCGGGTTCGCTGGCGCTGCTACCCATGGTGTACTTGCCGCCGGGAATCGGCACCACGTCGAACGTCACGTCGCCGTTGGCAATGACGTCGGTATAGGGCTTCATCTCGGCGGCCGATTTGGCGTGGGCATCCTTGACGTCGGCCGGCGTTTTCGGCCGATCGGCGGCCTGGACCGCCGTCATGCTCACAACCAGTAGCACCAGTCCGGCCAGAATGGCCGGGCCAATTTGCCTCGCCGCTGCCGGCGCAAGTAGGCTATGCATACAGAGTCCTCTTTCTCTGGTGACGATGGATCTTGAATGAAAGGGTGTTCGCGCGGCAAGCGCGTGCTCGGCCCATGATGATCAAAGTATGGCTTGGCGTCTTGGCGGGGGGAATGCTTCTTGGGGTGGGAGCGGTGGCCTGGGCTGGCGTCGACGGGGAACCGCGACGGTTCGAGTTCACCCAAGCCCAGATGGGCGTGCCATTTAAGATCGTATTGTACGCAGCCGACGAGGCGGCTGCAAACTCGGCCAGCGAGGCTGCTTTTTCGCGGGTGGCCGAGCTCAACCGCATTCTCAGCGACTACGACCCGAACAGTGAGCTGAGCCGCCTGAGTCAGGGGGCGCCCCAGGCCCAGGGCGTGCCGGTCAGCGGTCCGTTGTGGCTGGTGCTCCAGCGCTCGCAGCAGCTGGCCGCCGCCACCGATGGCGCGTTCGACGTCACCGTGGGTCCTTACGTTCGGCTGTGGCGCCGCGCTAGGCGTGAAAAAGAAATGCCCTCGGTCCCCCGGCTGCAAGAAGCCCGCGACGCCGTGGGCTACAAGCATTTGGAACTTGACGCCGAGCATCGCACGGCCCGCCTGTTGCGGCCCCGAATGCGGCTCGACCTGGGTGGCATTGCGATGGGCTACGCGGTGGACGAAGCCCTGAAAGTGCTCCGCGAGCGAGGGATATCCCGCGCGCTGGTCGACGCCAGCGGCGACATTGCCGTCGGCGATCCGCCACCGGGCAAGCCGGGGTGGACGATCGACGTCATGCCGCTCTCGGCCGGCGGCACTCCGGCCCGCCGCGTCGTGCTGGCCAATGCGGCCGTCACTACTGCCGGCGACGCCCACCAGCACGTCGTGCTCGACGGCAAACGCTACTCGCACATCGTCGATCCGCGCACCGGATTGGGAATGACCGACCGCGTGGGCGTGGCCGTGATTGCCCGCGACTGTCTGACGGCCGACAGCCTGGACACAGCCGCCAGCGTGCTCGGG
>CAZPED010000702.1:0-2026 GCA_964585335.1 uncultured Planctomycetaceae bacterium
ACGATGGACGGCCTGAGCGACCAGGAATTGCGGCAGTGGAAAGAGGCGCTGCAATGGTTCTTGAAACGGGTCACACTCCGCGACCCGAAGCGAATCATTCTCAAGTCGCCCCCGCATACGGGCCGGATCAAGACGCTGCTGGAAGCCTTCCCCGACGCGCGGTTCGTGCACATCGTCCGCGATCCTTACGCCGTGTTCGGCTCGACCGTTCGGCTCTGGAAGACACTGTATAAGTTCCAGGCCCTGCAAGAGCCCAATCACCAGGGCCTGGAGGAATACGTTTACAACTGCTTCGAGCGGATGTACTCGGCGTTTGATCGCGATCGCCACCTGGTCGACCCGTCGCGGTTTTACGAAGTCCGCTACGAGGACCTGGTGCGCAACCCCATCGATCAGATGCGCAGCCTGTACGATCACTTGCAGCTGGGCGAATTCGACGTGGCCCTGCCCAAGCTGCAGGCCTACTTCCAGGACCGGCAAGACTATCGCACCGGCAAGTACCAGATCGAAGACAGCGTGCGCGAGCAGATCGATCGCCGCTGGGGCCCCTACATGCGGCGCTTCGGCTATTGCCAAAGCCCCAGCGCCCAGGCCGCCGGCTAAGGCGCCACGCGGCCGCTGGGAAGCACCGCCCGATCAGGCCGCCAGCGACTTGCCGCGGGCCTGGTAGGCCAGTGCCAGCACTTCGGCCACTTCGACGAACCGAGCGCTATCGACCGGCCGGTGTAGCTGCGCCTGGGCGTGCAGGCTTTGGGCCAGTTCGGTCTTTTCGACCCAGGGAATCCGCCGCTGGGCCGCCAGCTTGCGCCAGTGCTTTGAGCCGGCCCCTTGCAGCTTGGCCACGACTTGCGGAGCGCTCATCGTGGCCGCATCGTAGCGCAGGGCCACCGCGACTCCCTCGGGCGACGCAACGACGACGTCGGCCTGGCCTATTGCCTGGGCCTCGGTGAGCATTTGCCGGTGCATGGCCCGGCGGCGCCCCGTCAGCTGGGCATCGCCCTGCAAGTGGCGCTGCTCTTCGCGCATTTCTTGCGGCGTCATCCGCAGTTGCCGCTCGAACTTCCAGCGCTGATAGGCATAGTCGATGATCGCCAGGGCACTGGCGGCCAACGACAGCTTGATGCACAGCGACAGACACAGTGACCACATCTCGGCCGCCAGCTGCGGCAGCTCGAGCACGGCCAGGGCGCATAACTCCTCGCGCCGCGGATACAAGCTGGCCAGGCCAATCGCCACGAACAGGCCCAGCTTCAGCAGGCTGAAACCCATGCGGCCAGCCGTCGACCACGAGAACAGGCGTGCTAGCCCGCTCAGCGGATTGACGCGCGACCAATCTCCGGCCACGCGGCCGGGCAACACGAGCAGTCCCGTCTGCCATAGCGAAATGCCCACGGCCGGCACGAGCACCAGCAACAGGGCCGGCAGCATCACGCGCCCCAGGCCAGCGACCAGGTCGTTCCATTGCTGGCTGGCCAGTTCCGCTCCGGTCGGCCCGTCGCTGCCGAGCCAGGCATTCCACTTCGCGCCGCTGAGTTGCCCGCGCAGCAAATCGACCAGCTCCTCGGCGAGCTTCGGGCCCATGAGCAACAGCAGCGCCAGGCCGCCCAGCAAAACGGCGGCGCTGGTCAGCTCCTGGCTGCGGGCCACGTGTCCCGCGGCGCGCATCTGCTGGCGGCGGTGTGGCGTGGGGTCGAGCGAGCGTTCGTCGAAGTCGTCGGCCATGGGGCGTAAATGCGGAGGACGGGTCGCGCGGAGTCTTTACTTCTGTTCGAGGGCGCTGAGCACGGTTTCGAGGAACGGCTCGAACTCGGCCTGAAACAGCCAGGCGGCGCCCCCCAGCGATACGCCGACGGCCACCAGCGCCACCAGGGCATTGAAGCCAAAGCCCAGGGCCATCAGGTTGAGCTGGGGCAAGCTGCGGCTCACCAGCCCCAAAATCAACGTCGCCAGCAGCAGCGAGATCATCACGGGGGCCGCGGCCCGAATGCCCAACACGAAACTTTGCGAGAGCAGTGAGACCATCGCC
>CAZPED010000703.1:0-2025 GCA_964585335.1 uncultured Planctomycetaceae bacterium
ACCCGAAAACTGGAGCGAAGCCACGCGTGTCCTGGCGGCCTTGGCGTTTCCCACTGGCGAGCTGATCGTGGCCCTGACGCTGTGTCTGGCGCGGACTCGCTCGCTTGGTTTAGTTGCCGCCATCTTTCTGCACGTGCTGTTGCTAGTAATCCTCGGCCCTTGGGGATTAAACCACAAGCCCGGCGTGCTGCTGTGGAACTTGTACTTCATCGTGCAGGATTTGATCTTGTTTGGGCCGTGGCCTCGCACGAGCTCGTCGTCGTTTTCAGCAAGCGACACCAGCCACGGACCTGCCCGGGCGCCACTTGCGGTCCGGGGCATGTTGCTGGCGGCGATGGTCTTGCCGGTGCTGGAACCGACGGGTTGGTTCGACATGTGGCCTTCCTGGGGCCTGTATGCTTCCAGCGCCGAGCGCGTGCAGTTGCTCGTGCATCGCGTGGACGTGGCGCGCTTGCCCGAGGCGTTGGGCCCCTACGTGGAACCCTTGAGCGACGCCGACGAACCTTGGCTCGCCCTGCGGCTCGATCGCTGGTCGCTCGCAGCGCTTGGCGCTCCACTTTATCCGCAAAACCGATTCCAGTTGGGCGTGTGCGAAGCGGTCCTTGGGCGCTATGACCTGGGCCATCGCGTTCGCGTCGTGCGGTGGGGCCTGGCCCAACGGCTCTCCGGCGCGCGGCGGTACGACATCCTGTCTGGCCTGCCGCAGCTGGTGTTTGCATCCGAAGACTACCTGCTCAATAGCCGTCCCAGCTCCCGGCCGCTGCGGCCGTAATACGCCAGCAGTGTGCTGGCCGATCAGCGAGTTGCCAAGATCTGTGGAGCTGCGGGCGAACACCTTCGACAGGACGGGCGTTTTTCGCGCGCGCAACGCGCCGCGGAGTGCGGTATGATGGCGGGCTCTCCGATTCCAGCTTCCAGGCGGTAACGCATGAATTCCTCGCCCGCGGTCGACGTGCATTCGCTGCGCAAGCAGTATCGCGACGGCTTGCTTGGCCGCCGCCGCATCGACGCCCTCCGCGGCGTGAGCCTGGCGGTCGAGCAGGGCGAAATCTTTGGCCTGCTGGGCCCCAACGGTGCAGGCAAGACCACGCTCATCAAGGTGCTGCTCGGCATCGTCGGCGCCACGGGCGGCAAGGCCTCGCTCTTGGGACGCTCGGCCGGCAGCCGTACCAGCCGGCAGCACGTTGGCTACTTGCCCGAGAACCATCGCATCCCCCGCCATCACACCGGTAACTCGGCGCTGCTATTTTTTGGCAGCCTGAACGGGCTGTCGCGGAGCGAGATTCGCCGCCGCAGCCCAGCTCTGCTCGAAGCGGTGGGGCTGGCCGCTTGGGGCAATACGTCAGTCAGAAAATACTCCAAGGGCATGCTGCAGCGCCTCGGCCTGGCCCAGGCCATGCTGCACGATCCGCAACTGCTGATCCTCGACGAACCCACCGATGGCGTCGACCCAGTGGGCCGCAGCGAGATGCGCGTGCTCCTGCAGCAGCTCAAAGCTGCAGGCAAGACGATCTTCATCAACAGCCATCTGTTGCAGGAAGTCGAGCTGGTCTGCGACCGCGTGGCCATTCTCGACCACGGCCAGGTGCTGCACCAGGGACCGATTGCAGCGCTCACGCAACGAGCCGATGCCGAAGTGCGCCTGGTCGTGGCCGCCAGCGAAACCTCGGCCCGCGAGGCGCTAGCCAACATCGGCGCGGAAATTCAGGGGCTGGGAGGCGACCAGGTCGAAATCCGCCTGCACGCGGCCGATCAAGCCACGATCGACGCGGCCATCGATCGCCTCAGGGCCCGCGCAATCAGCCTGCTGTCGATGTCGCGCAGCCGGCAAACCCTGGAAGAGGCCTTCCTGGGCATTTTGAACAAGGCCCGCGGAGGCGGCGCATGAGGCCCTACCTGGCGGTGATTCGCGATTCGTTTCACGAGGCGCAGGTCTCGCGCGTGCTGTGGATTCTGTTGGCGCTGTCGACACTGCTGTTGCTGTCGCTGCTGCCGCTGGGGATCGTCGAGCAGGCGGGTTCGGTG
>CAZPED010000704.1:0-2013 GCA_964585335.1 uncultured Planctomycetaceae bacterium
GGCTCGCCCGCGGCGCCGGGCACCCTGGCCATCGGCCAAAGCATCGGCGGCGGCAGCGGCAATGGCAATGTCGATTTCAGCGGCCTAAACAGCTTCGGCGCCACGCTTACGCAGGCCGTGATCGGGCAGAATGGTAGCGGCACGCTGAAGCTGCCCACCAACAGCACGATCGACACGCAATCGCTCGTCGTCGGCGATAATGGCACCGGCACGCTGGTGTTCGGCAAGCAGAACTCGCTCTTGGCCGACACGATGCAAGTCGGCAACAGCTACTCGAACGCCAGCGTTACCATGCCCGTCGGTAGCGCGATCTCGATCGGTTCGGCCGCCCGTCCGACGAACCTTTCCGTCGGCAAGGTCGTGATCAATACGAATAGCACCTACGTCAGCACGGTCGACCTCTCGAGCTCGGCCGTCAACGCCTGGTTCAGCGGCTTGACCGTGGGCCAGAAAGATACCAGCCTGCCCGGCAATGAAGTCGCGCACTTCACCGGCGGCAACTCGGGCACAATGAACGTCGGCGCGGTTGGGCACACGGCGAATATCGTCGTCGGAGCAGGCACGACCAGCACCTTCGACGTTTCGCAGATGGACGCGTTCAATGGAAATCTGAATCAGATGTCGGTGGGCATTCTCGGCGCGGCCACGATGGCGCTGGCCAAGACAAATACGATCGACGCCAGCTCGATCACCGTCGCCAATGGCATCGGTACGAGCAACGGCAACGCGACGCTCACGCTCGGCAATACCAACAACCTGTACGTCGATACTTTGCAGGCAGGATTGAATTACGGTAATGGCTCGATCGTTCTGCCCGCCGGCGGCACGTTGAATCTTGGTTTGCCTAATCGGCCGACGACGGTGGTGCTCGGCAGCGGCAGCACCAACACCAATTCGACGTACACCGGCACGCTCGATCTCACCGGCGGCACCGTGCATGCCTACCTGGGCAATGTCACGCTCGGTCAGAAGGACACGCAGCCCGGCCAGCAAAGCGGCGTGCTGTCGATCAGCAACCACGCCGACAACACGATCGTGGCCGGCGCGATCACGATGGGAACCGGCAACGCCACCGGCACGATTAACTATAACGGCGGTGATTTCACGGCCGCTTCGATCGGCAAGGGGGTCGGCGGTAGCGCTAACTTCAACTGGGCAGGCGGCACGCTGCACGTCGGCAGCTTCGGCGCGCCCGGCATCCATCTCGACCTGGCCAATACCGGCGCCGGCACGCTCGCGCCGGGTAACACGGCCGGCACGCTCCCCGGCACGACGCAAATCTTCGGTAATTACACGCAGCAAAGCGCCGCGTCGATGCAGATCGATCTGGGCGGTACGCAAGCCGGCACCGGCTACGACCTGGTCACGATCAGCAATGCCGCCACGCTGGGCGGCACCTTGGCCGTGCATTTGATCAACGGATTTCAGCCTACGCTGGCCCAGGTCTTCACGCCGCTCACCTTCGGATCGCACGTCGGCAACTTCGCGAACTTCACGGGCTTGAACCTGGGAAATCATTTGTCACTGGTGCCGACGATCACCGCCACGAGCCTGCAACTGGTCGCGCGGCCGACGCTCGCCGGCGACATCAATCTCGACGGCATCGTCAACAGCCAGGATATCGCCAACGTGTCGAGCACCTGGCTCAGCAATTCGCCGCAAGGGGACGTTAACGGCGACGGCGTCGTGAACTCACAGGACCTGGCCGTAATCTCGTCGAACTGGCTGGCCAGCGATCCCGCGATCGGCACGGGCAGTGCGACGCAACTGGCCGCGGTGCCCGAGCCGGGCAGTTACGCGCTAGCGCTCCTGGCGGCGCTTGGTTTGGCGGTGACGCGTTTGCGGAAATGGCGCGCAAAATAGGGTTCGGGTTTCCAAAGGGATGATGCGCGCGAGGTTCACCGCATTCGCTCGTCTTAGTAAGCTGATCAAATGCACGCCCGCAGAATTGGACTCACGCTGCTGTGCGCCGCCATCGTCTTGGCCGGCGCGACCGGAATCGCGGTCTATCGC
>CAZPED010000705.1:0-1990 GCA_964585335.1 uncultured Planctomycetaceae bacterium
TGTTAGGCGATTCGCAAACTGAATTGCGAATGACTTAACATAAGGTTTCTCTGGGCACGGCGAAATAATCGCCGCGAGATGGCCAATTTATGGCCACGTGCAGCCGAAGGCCGGCAGGTACGTCGTCCGTGGCACGGCTGGCGGCGTCAGGTGCGCACGCGGTGCGAGCTATCGTGACGGATCTGCGATTTGGCCGCGTCGCCGTTCATTTCGCCATTGGCCGACGGGGCTACCGCGGCGACAGCCGGAGCGGGCTCCGCGCCGCGATGCTCGGCCTTGGCCTTGCGAACCAGCCGCCGGCCAAAGAAATACGACAACGGGCTGGCCAACACGCAGGGCAACATCAGCAGGTTGCCGATCAGGGCCGCCGTGAGCAGCGTGAACATCAACGCGCCAAACCGCTGCGTGGGCACAAACGAGCTGAGCGCGAAGACGAACAGCCCCAGGCCTAGCACCGACCAGCTTTGATACATGGCCCGGGCGCAGCCTTCGTAGGCCAGCATCACGGCATCCTTGCGGCTCTTGCCTTCGGACAGGCCGCGGCGATACCAGATCAGGAAGTGGACGACGTCGTCGACCGACACGCCCAGGGCGACGGTGGGCGTCATGATCGTGCCGACGTCGATGACGATGCCCATCCAGCCCATCATGCCGAACACGATGAACATCGGGAACACCGAGGGGAGCAGCAGGATAAAGCCGGCCGAGAGATCCCAGAACACGACGCTCATCACCGTGGCGATCGTGAGCAGATCGGTCACGAAGTTCCAGGCCAGGCCGTTGAGCATTTCGCGCTGGGCCTTGTAAACGACTGGCACCAGGCCCGTGTACACGGCCTTGATACCCATGCTGTCGTCAGCCGGTTCGGTAGTGGCCAGCAGTGCCGGGGCGGCCCCTTCCTGTGCGGCGGCTTTCTCGGCCTTTTGCGCGGCCAGCCTGGCCAGCCGGGCACGCTCGGCGGCCAGCACCGGCTCGACGCGCGCCGAAATGTCGTTCTTGAATTCGCCGTAGTCCACGTCGTTCAGGGCGTTCACCCGGGCGCTAATTCGCCACAGTTCGACGTCGCCATCCATGTCGAGGAAGTCGGCCTCGATGAATTCTTGCCTGTGTTCTTCGAGGTGCTCGCTTTTAGTCTTGCGCATCGCGCTGCGCAGCGTGGCCAGCTTGGACTTCACTTCGAGCGTGGGGGCAAACGTCACGGCCGACATCGTGTTGCCGATGTCCTTGATGTCGAGCATCTGCTGCTGGACGCGCTGGATCAGCTCCATGCGCTCCAGAAAGGTCAGGCCGCTCTTGGCCGGATCGACGCGCACGATGACTTCCATCGGCACCAGCGGGCCCAGGTTCGTTTCCAGCCACTCGTAGTCGTGAATGATCGGGGCGTCGGACGAGAACAGCTTGGTCAGCTTGATCGAGGTGTTGATCTTCGTCAGACCGATACCGCAGAAGATCATCACGCAGATCAGCCCGCTCAGCACCAGCGGATAGAACCGCAGCACGCCGGACAGGAACTTGCGCCAGCGGGCCGGCAAGGCAATGTCTTCGGCCTTCGGCTGGTCGCCGTCGAGCAAGCTGTGCGGCCGCATGGGCCACAACTGCATCCACGAGGGCAGAAACACGAAGAGCAGGCCCAGCGTGGCAATCACACCCAAGGCCGAGTAAACGCCGAACATCCGGATCGGCACCAGCTCGCTCGTATACAACGAGAACAGGCCGGCGGCCGTGGTGCCGGCCGACAGCGTGCAAGGCAGCCACGAATGGGCGAGCGCGCGGGCCGGTGCGCCCTCGACGCCGCTTTCGGCGACCGAGTCGCGGTAGTAGTTGGCAAAGTGAATGGCGCCGGATATGCCGGCCACGTACACCACGGCCGGCATGGTGAGCAGAATGGCGTTCATCGAAGCGCCCGAGTAGTGCACGAGCGCCAGGCTGATGGCGCCCGCATAGAGCGCGGCGCTGAGCACCAGACCGCCCAACCAGGATAGGTCGAGCC
>CAZPED010000706.1:0-1987 GCA_964585335.1 uncultured Planctomycetaceae bacterium
ACCCACTCGGTCGATCAGCCGCCGCAGATCGACCGCCGCCGCAAGCACCTGGTCGAGGTGGTGATCGACCGCGTGACGGTCAAGCCCGACGCGCGGAGCCGCATTGCCGATACCGTGGAAAATGCGCTGGCCTTGGGCAAGGGCGTGCTGCACGTGGCTTACCCCGACCCCGACGTGCCCGAACCCAAGTGGCGGGTCGAAATTCATAGCCAGCACTTCGCCTGCGACCGTTGCGGGCGCAGTTTCGAGCGGCTCACTCCGCACAGCTTCTCGTTCAACAGCAGCCTGGGCTGGTGTACGGCCTGCGAAGGGCTGGGCACGCAAACCGGCGCCAATCCGGCGGCGCTACTGCGCGATCCGAAGCTCACACTGGCCCAAGGGGCCGTGGGGTTGTGGCCGACCGCTTCCAGTCCGCTGTTCAGCGCTTTGCTGTCGGCCCTGTCGGCGCACGCCGGGGTGCCCGTCGACGTGCCGTTCGACCAGCTCAACGCCAAACAGCGCCGCGTGGTTTATCACGGCACGGGCGAGGATTGGATTGACGTTTACGCGGAAGGCAAGCGCAAGAAGAGCGACCCGCCGCTGTTTCGCTTTCAGTTCAAGGGGCTGTACCCCGCGCTGGAAGAAGCGGCGCGGCTTTCGCAGGCGATGCGCACCAAGTGGGAACACCTGGTGGGCGAAGTCGAATGTTCGACCTGCGGTGGCAGCCGCTTGCGCGACGACGCGTCGGCGGTGCGGTTACACGACCGCACGATCGACGAATTGTGCCGCCTGCCGCTCGGCGATTTGCTCACCCGCTTCAACGACTGGAAGCTCGACGAGCGCGAGCGAAAGATTGCCGGCGAGCTGGTGCGCGAAGTACGCAACCGGCTGCAATTCCTTATCGACGTCGGGCTGGAGTACCTGACCATTTCGCGACCCGCGCCGACGCTTTCGGGCGGCGAGTCGCAACGGATTCGCCTGGCCAGCCAGGTGGGCAGCGGCCTGTGCGGCGTGCTGTACGTGCTCGACGAACCGACGATCGGCCTGCACCCGCGCGATAATCGCCGCTTGCTCGGTGCGCTGCAAAAACTGCGCGATCTGGGAAATACGCTGCTGGTGGTCGAGCACGATCGCGAGGTGGTCGAGGCGGCCGACCAACTGCTCGACTTCGGTCCAGCGGCCGGCGACGGTGGTGGGCAAATCGTGGCGCGCGGCACGCCGGCGCAAGTCGGCAAGCAAAAGACCTCGGTCACGGGGCCCTACCTCTCGGGCAAAAAGGCGATTGCCGTGCCGACCAATCGCCGCATGCAAAGCCACCTGGCTTGGTCGGCCGCGCTAGCGGGCGCCGCGGAGGTTCCGGCCGGCAAACGTCGCACGGCGAAGTCAAAAACGCCGCCAGCAGTGGCTGCGCCGAACAAGACGCTCCCAGCGGTGCAGCCCGCGCCCGGAGGCTGGCTGGAAATCATCGGCGCGCGGCACAACAATCTTCGCCACGTCGACGTTCGGCTGCCGCTGGGTTGCTTTAGCGTCATCACGGGCGTCAGCGGCAGTGGTAAGAGCTCGCTGATCGAAGACGTGCTGTGCAACTCGCTGGCCCGTACGTTGCACCGCGCCAGCACGACGCCGGGTCAGCACGACGCGATTCGCGGTGTCGAGTTGATCAACAAGGTGATTCGCGTCGATCAGCAGCCGCTCGGGCAAACGCCCACGTCGAATCCGGCCACGTACACGGGCGTGTTCGAGCTGATTCGCGCGCTGTACGCCCAGCTTCCCGAAGCTCGCGTGCGCGGCTACACGGCCCGGCGGTTCAGCTTCAACGTGCCGGGCGGGCGCTGCGAGGCCTGCGAGGGGAACGGCCAGATCTGTATCGAGATGCACTTCTTGCCCGATGTGTGGGTGGAGTGCGACACCTGCCGGGGACGGCGCTACAACCCCGAGACGCTGGCCGTTACGTATCACGGCCAGTCGATCGCCGACGTGCTCGACATGTCGTGCGGCAAGGCGGTGA
>CAZPED010000707.1:0-1984 GCA_964585335.1 uncultured Planctomycetaceae bacterium
GCTGCAAATCGCTGATAAAATCCCCCAAATGCTCCTCGGGGGTCGTAATCTGCAACTTCATGATCGGTTCGAGCAGCACCGTGCCGGCCGCTTGCAAGGCCTTGTTGAAGGCATCGGAAGCGGCGAACCGAAAGGCAATCTCGTTCGACTCCAACTCGTGCACCTGGCCGCCGGTCACGGTGATCTTCACCCGCATCAGCGGGCAGCCCAAGATGCCGCCGCCGTGCCCCTCGTCGGTCAAGGCATCAATCACCGTCGACAGGTACGGCTCGGGCAAAACGCCCGCCTTGCCTGGCATGACCACAACGCCCGGGCCCCCTTGCGGGTACGGCTCGATGTGGACCGCCACCTCGGCAAACAGCGATTGCCCGCCCTGTTGGCGATGGCACGTGCCAAGTACGTCGGCCGCGCGCTCCACGGTCTCGCGATAGCTGACCCTGGGCTTGTGTACGCGCACGTTCAGGTTGAAATCGCGCAGCAAGCGATGCTTGATCACTTCGAGGTGCAATTCGCCCATGCCGCTGATCAGGGTCTGGCCGGTCTCCTCGTTCTCCTGGGCGCGGAACGTCGGATCTTGCCGCTTCATCATTTCGAGCACGTCGGCCAGTTTCTTGCGCTCGGTCGACGACTCGGGCTCGATGGCCATCGAGATCACGGTCTCTGGAAACTCGATGGTTTCCAGCAGTATCGGCGAGTGTGGATCGCACAGCGTATCGCCGGTGATCGAGTGCCTCAGGCCGATGATGCCCACGATGTCGCCCGCGCTCACGCTGGGCACCTGTTCGCGGCGGTCGGCCTGAATGTGCCACAACTGGGGCACGTTTTCCTTCTTGTCCTTGCCGGGGTTCAGCACGCGGCTGTTGGCTTTCAGCTCGCCCGAATAGATCCGCACGTAGTGCAAATCACCGTGCTTGTCGGCGTCGATCTTGAATACCAGCCCGGAAAATGGCTCGTCTGGGCTGGGCTTGCGGACCAGCTTCTTGTCCAGGTGCTTGGGGTCGACGCCTTCGACCGGCGGCTTGTCGGCCGGGCTGGGCAAGTAGTACGTCACCGCATCGAGCAGCGGCTGAATGCCCACGTGGTCGAGCGCCGAGCCGCACAGCACGGGCACGACCAGCCGCATCAGCGTGGCCTGCCGCAGCACCTGGCGGATCAGGTCGGCCGGCACGGGAGCCTTTTCCAGAAACAGCTCGGCGACCTCGTTCGAATACTCGAACAGCTTTTCCAGCAGCTCGCCGCGCCACAGGTCGGCCAGGTCTTGCAAGTCCGCGGGTATCGGTTGCCGCTCGACCTCGGAGCCGAGCTTCTCCTGCTTGAACGTCACGTATTCCATCGTGATCAGGTCGATCACGCCCCGAAAGGCGTCGGCCACGTGCGGCGGACCGGCGCCGGCGGGCACCTGGATGGCCACGGGGTTGGCCTCGAGCCGCTCGCGAATCTCGTTGAACGTCGACTCGAAATCCGCCCCCTCGCGGTCCATCTTGTTGATGAACGCCAGCCGCGGCACGCCGTACTTGTCGGCCTGCCGCCAGACCGTTTCGCTCTGGGCCTCGACCCCTTCGCGGGCACTGAACACGACCACGCCGCCATCGAGCACCCGCAGGCTGCGCTCGACTTCGGCCGTGAAATCGACGTGGCCGGGGGTATCGATCAGGTTGACCGTGCAATCGAGCCAGGGAAACGTCACGCAGGCGGCCCGAATCGTGATGCCGCGCTGCTGTTCCTCGGGATCGAAATCGGTGATCGTGGTGCCCTTGTCGACCTCGCCCATGCGATGGCTGGCGCCGCTGTAGTAGAGCATGCGCTCGGTGACCGTGGTCTTGCCGGCGTCGATGTGGGCGATGATGCCGATATTGCGTAGTTGTTCGAGCTTGCGTGCCATGTGAATTGGGCTTCTTTCGTCGAGCGTGCCTGGGCGCCGGCGAGGCGGGCGCGGCACAGGGGCGGCGCGGCCGGCAGAGGGCAAAGCCGCGTGCCGCGCGAG
>CAZPED010000708.1:0-1982 GCA_964585335.1 uncultured Planctomycetaceae bacterium
TGCAGCCGCAGCTTGCCCTCTGCGGGCTTGACGCTGGCCGCGGTCACATCGACCTTGGCCGCGTCGGGAAAATTGGGCTTCGTGGGTGCCTTGGTCGGCTTGGGCGGTTCGAGCCCAGCGATCTCGAGCGTGGCCACGGCGTTCTTGTGTTTCAGGTCGATGGTGCGGATGGCGTGGTTGTTCGTGTCGGCCACGTACAGCTTGCCGTTGGCGTAGGCCAGGCCGGCGGGCTCGTCAAATGCCGCCGGCTCGTCCTCGCGGCCCGGCTTGCCGGTGCCGGCCAGCGTTTGGCTGGTCGCCTGCTTGGGATCGATCACCTTGATCTTGTTGTTGTAGGTGTCGGCCACGTAGAGCAGGCCGTCGTGGTAGAGCACGTCGAGCGCATGTTGCAGACGCACCTTTTGGCCCTGGCCGTCGACGTCGCCAAAGGCGAACAGCCGGCCGGTGGGGAGCCACGAGGTGCCGACCACCGTCTCGACGTTCTGCGACGGATCGAGCGGCACCGCCCGAATCGAGCTGCCTTCACTATCGGCCACGTACAACATTTTGCCATCGCTCGACAGGCCGCTGGGCTGAGCGAACGAAGCGAAGCCGACTTCGTACGGCTGGGCCGGGAGCAGCGGACCATCGACGATGTCCTCGCGGCCGTTGCCCGCGTAGGGGCCCAGTTCTCCCTTGATCAGGTTCATGTGCCAGATCTGGTGCGGTCCGGCCATGGCGATGAACAGATCGCGTCCTTGCACCCACAGCGCCCAGGGGCTGTTGATCGCGGTTTTGAGCGGCGGGCCGACGAAGCGGTGCTTGCTGGTCCGCGCGCCCAGCCCGCCGACGAATTCGTCCATGCCGGGCCAGCCGTGCCCTTGTTTGCCGGTGCCGGCCAGCGTGTACACCTTCTTGTGCTTAAGGTCGACCTTGCGCAATAAGTGGTTCTCGGTATCGGCCACGTAGAGCGTTTGGTCGTCGAGGGCCATGCCCTGCGGATGATTGAACGAGGCCTTGGCGTAATCGCCGTCGTGGGCGCCGATTTCGCCGCTGCCAATCGTCTCGACCAGGGTGCCGTCGAGCTTGGCCACGACGATCCGGTTGTGGTTGCTGTCGGCGATGTACAGCCGGTCCGATTTTTCGTCGGCCAGCAACTTGCCCGGGTAGCGTAGCGGCGTTTCCGGCGCCTTCTTCGCCGCCAGTTCGAAGTGCAGCGGTGTGGTATCGAGCAGCTTTTTGCGTTTGTAATAGGGAATGATCTTCTTGAAGAACCGGTCGAGCGATTCGAAGTCGATCTCGCCGCTGTTGGCGGCCACCAGGTTTCCCTCGGGATCGATCACCATCAGCGTCGGCCAGCTCTGCACGCCGAAGGCCTGCCAGATCTTGTGGTCGGCATCGTTAACGATCGGGTGCTCGATCTCGTAGCGAATCACCGCGTCTTCGATGTTCTTGGTGTCTTCCTCGGCGTTGAACTTGGCCGAGTGCACACCGATTACCACGAGCTCGTTCGGATATGCGTGTTCGAGCTTCTTGAGCTCGGGCAGGATGTGCATGCAGTTGATGCAGCAGAACGTCCAGAAGTCGAGCACGACGAACTTGCCACGCAGCTGCTTCAGGTCGATGGGCCCGGCCGTGTTGATCCAGGCCACGCCGCCGTCGAGCGAGGGGGCGCGTTGCCGGCGGGAAAACGGATGTTCGTCGGCCTGAGATTCGTCAGCGGGCTGCTCGTCGTCGCGGCTTGCCACGTGCTTTCCCTTGGCTTTGCTCTTGGCGGCGGCTTTGCGCGCTTCGGCGGCGGCCGACTTGTCGCTCTTCGGCGCCGGCGACTTGTCGTTCTTCGGGGCCGCCACGGCGCCATTCGGCCAGCTTGCCAGCAGCGAGCACGCTAGCAGGAGGACCAGCCAAAGGCGAACCGAGGGGCGAACGGCAAGCGAAAGCGACATGGGAGGCTCCATGGACCGCGGTGCAAGGTGTGACACTAACGCACTTGGGCCGTGTAC
>CAZPED010000709.1:0-1980 GCA_964585335.1 uncultured Planctomycetaceae bacterium
GTTAGGATCTTCCAGCGCTTGGCGAATATCCTTGACGCACTTGGGATCGGTGCCCCCCAGCTCGGCCGTTTTGGACTTCCGCTGGTCAAATAGCCGCGTGTCGGGATCGATCAGGTACGTGACCTGGACGTTTTGGTCCTTCAGCTCTTTGGCAAAGGCTTGAATGTGCGATTGGCCCCGGCCGCGAATGCCCGCCACGCCCACGCGAATGACGTCGTTGGCCCCGATCACCCGCCCCGAGGCCTTGGTGCCGGCAATGGTGAATACCCCAAAGGTCGTGCTGGCAGCGGCAGAGCTCTTGAGAAACGTGCGGCGAGTCACTCGGCTCATCGTCGGGCTCCTTCAAGTGTGCGGGGGACACCTCCGGGTCCACGCCCCGTCGGCCCTCTGATTGTACTGCCCGCCCCGGGCCCAAACCACCGTCCAGGTTGCTCGCACCCTGGCGTGTTCCCGAATCCCCAAACTCCCAAATCCCGTCCCCGCCTCGACTCCCCTCTGCGGCGCGGCTTTGCTATGCTGATGACAACCGCAGGCTGTTCCCGCGCTGTGTGGCTCCCCTCCGACCTTCCCACCTCCTTCATAGGAATTGCGACCATGTTTAAGCCGGCCGCGCTCGTGCGAGCATTTGCATTGTCTTTTGCCCTGCTGGTTGCCGTGCACCCCACGGTCCGCGCCGCCGAGGAGGGCGCCAAAATCGAGGTCGATCCGAAGGCCCAAAAAGTACTCGACGACTTCGGCAAGTTCTACGCTTCGCTGCAGGGCTTTCGCGTCGCTTCCGACGTGTCGCTGCTGATCGAGCAGGCCGGACAAAAGCAGAACCAGGTCTTCGAAATCAAGTTCTCGGCCGAGCGCCCCAACAAGCTCTGGTTTTCGCTCGAGTCGCCACAAGGCGGCGCCAACATTGTCAGCAATGGCAGCGAAGTGTTTGCCTACGTCAACGCCTTTCAGAAGTACACCGTCGAAAAGGCGCCGCCGGCCTGGGACGGCTTGTGGACCAACCCCATGGTGCAAGGGCCGATGAGCTTCGGCAACGCGGCGGTTGTCACGATGGCGCTCTTGAGCGACGCGCCGGTGAAGAAGCTGCTGGAAAAGGCCACCGGCGTGACCTACGGCGGCGTGGTCGATCTGGATGGCAAGAAAGCGCACCTGATCAAGGCCGCCAGCGACGAAATGGATTGGCAGCTGTGGATCGACGCCGGAGACAAGCCGCTCGTGCGGCAGTTCGTTCCCGACCTCGGCAAGGCGCTGGAAAAAATGACCAAGGCCAGCGGCAAGAAATCGCCGTACGCCGATCTGAAAGTGACCAACACCGTGACCTACAAGGACTGGGAAGTGAATCCCAAGTTCGGCGAGGATGCGTTCGTCTTCAAAGCGCCTGAGGGGGCCGAAAAGGCCGACTCGCTACAAGACATCATCGGCGGCGGCCGGCCCCAGGCCGATCCGGGTCCGCATCCCCTGGTGGGCGAGCCCGCTCCGCCGGTCAAGTTGGAACTGCTCGACGGCGGCAAGCTCGACCTGGCCAGTTACAAGGGCAAGAACGTCGTGATCCTCGACTTCTGGGCCACCTGGTGCGGCCCCTGCGTGCGGGCCATGCCGGTCATCGACTCGGTTGCCGAAAAGTTCACGGACAAGGGCGTGCTGCTGTTCGCCGTCAACTTGCAGGAGGAATCGGAGGACATCACGAAGTTCCTGGCCGAGGCCGACATCAAGGTCGACGTCGCCCTGGACAAGACCGGCGAAGTCGCCCAGGCCTACAAGGCCGAGGCCATTCCGCAAACGGTCATCATCGGCAAGGACGGCACCGTGCAGGTCGTACACGTAGGTCTGCTGCCCAACCTCGAAGAACAACTGACCCAGAATCTCGAGGCCTTGATCTCCGGCAAGAATCTGGCCGCCGACACGCTGGCCAAGGCCAAGTAAAAGAAAGCCGCCGAGGAGGCTAAAGTGCCGGCCGCGGCCAAAGCCCAAGACTCGAAAGAA
>CAZPED010000710.1:0-1979 GCA_964585335.1 uncultured Planctomycetaceae bacterium
AATTCGTCGGCCGTCGGCTCGCGCAGGTAGGCCAACTGGAACTTGCGGCGGATGCGGGCCGCCGGATCGGCCACCGACAGCACGTCGGCCCGCGAGGCAAAACGGCGCGCCGCTTCGATCGAAAGTGGGCTGTTCATAAAGAACAGCGCCTGCTGCGGCACCGTGGTGGCGGTGCGCTGGGGACTGCTGGAGTCGGGGTTCGGGAAATCGAACGTGCGGAACAGGCCCGGCAGGTTCAAGCGGTCGATGTAACCGTAAAGCGTGCGCCGATCGGCCGCCGGCTCGATGATCCCCCGCACGGGCTGACCATACAAGCGCTCGTCGAGCGCGCCGGATACGCACAGCAGCGCGTCGCGCGTTGACTCAAAGTCGAGCCGCTGAGAATTGGCGCGCCAGAGCCAGGTGTTTTCGGGGTCGGCCTGGCGACACTCGTCCCGGTCGCCGCTGGCCTGCTGATAGGCGGCCGACAGCACGATGCTGCGGTGCAGCTGCTTGAGCGACCAGCCTTCGGCCATGAACGTGGCCGCCAGGTAGTCGAGCAATGCCGGATGCGTGGGAGCTTGGCTGCGCGCGCCAAAGTCGCTGGGCGTTGCCACGAGCGCCGCGCCGAAATGATGCTGCCAGAGGCGATTAACCAGCACGCGGGCCGTGAGCGGATTGTCGGCACGCACAATGGCGCGGGCCAGTTCCAGCCGGCCGCTTCCCTGCGTGAAGGGCATCTCGTCCGCCTGGCTGAGCACGCGCAGGAAGCGCCGCGGCACGGCCTCGCCCGGCTGATTGGGATTGCCGCGGACGAATACGTGCGGATCGACGGGCCGAGGCAATTCTTCGAGCACCATGGCCCGCGGCGGCGCGGCGGGGCCCTCGGCCCGCCATTTTTCGATCGCGGTGAGCAGTTCCGTCCGCTTGGCTTGTGCCGGCCGGTCGGGCAGCAGCGCCAGAACGCTGACTTCGCTGCGCGGCACGCTGGCCGGCGCGTCAGCTCCGTAGAGCAACTGGCGAACGGCTTCTAATTCGGGATCGTCCAGGGCCGTGGGAGCCGGATTGCCGGCTGCTGCCGCGGCGGTCAGCGATTCGCGCCACAGCGTATCGACGCCGGCCAAGAGCGTGCCGTAGATCTTTGACGCTTCGGCCAAATCGGGGAGCGGTTTACCTAAGAACGCGCCGACGACGGCCCGATTGAGCGGCCGCTCGGCCGCTTGCTCGCGCACGATTTGTTGCACTTTGGCTGGCGCTTGGCGCGAGAACTCGGCGGCCGGCAGCGCGGCCAAGGCGTTCCAGATGGCTAGCACGCCGTCGTGCTCTCGCACGCTGCGCTCCAGGTACGACTGGTAGCGAAGAATCATCGTAGGGTTCAAGTCGCCGGCATCGGCCAGCAGCATGAAATCTTCGGTCGGCGGCTTATCGCGCTGCGCTTGCGCGGCCAGCAGGTATTCGCCGGCCCGGCTACGCGCGCCTTGCACGAGCTCGGCGAACTTCTGGTCGAGATATTCCTGCAGCTTGCGCTCGCGTTCGGCCAGCTCCTTGGCAAACGCGGCGTAGGCTTCGGTTTGCGGAGGCGGTTCGAACAGCGGCGGCACGGTCGGCTCGGCGGCGCTAGCCAGCACGCCGTAGAGCGAGTAATAGTCTTTGGTCGGAATCGGATCGAACTTGTGGTCGTGACAGCGCGCGCAGGTGACCGTCAGACCCAGCAGGCCGCGGGTGATCACGTCGATGCGGTCGTCGATTACGTCGTGCTGGTTGTTCATGAAGCCGGAACCCAGCGTCAGGAACCCCAGCGCCGTGAGCGGCCGCTTGTCATCGCCCAAGGGCAGCAGGTCGGCGGCTAACTGTTCGACCACGAAGCGATCGTAGGGCAAATCGTCGTTGAGCGCGCGGATGACGTAATCGCGATAGGTGTACGACCAGGGGAAGTTGGCATCCTGGAACAGCACGTAGCCTTTGGTGTCGGCATAGCGCGCCACGTCGAGCCAGTGCCG
>CAZPED010000711.1:0-1972 GCA_964585335.1 uncultured Planctomycetaceae bacterium
TCACGCGATTTCGGAAGCAAAGAAGTAGCACCGGCTGAGCGGGCGAGAGAGACGGCGGCGAGGAAGTGTTCGAGCTCGGCAATGCCGGCCCGCGATTCGTACAGGTGGTGATTGCCCGCCAGAATTTGCCCGCGCACTTCTTCGCGCCAAGCGCGGTCGGTGCCCAGTCGCACGGCGCGTGACGCGTAGTCCTGAATGTCACGAGCAACCGCGGCGTCGATGCCCATCGCGCGATAGAGCGCATACGTGATGCGGCTGCGCAACAGCGGCCCGGGCAGCGTGACGACCGGCGCACCGACAGAAAACGCCTCGTAGCTGGAATTGCCGCCGCCAAAATGCAGCGGGTCGAGCATCACGTCGACCGCAGTCAGCAGTTGCTGGAATTGCTGCTGCGGCATGCGCGGCACAAAGCAAACTCGCTCGCTAAGGCTACCCAGCGTTTGCCGCTGCCGCGCCCGGATGGCGCCAGTCCAGGCGGCCTGCTGGCCTTCGATCAGCACAATCCTGGCCCGCGGGTCGGCGCGAAGAATCTGGCCGAAGACGGTGTCGTCGTCGGGATGCAACTTGAACAGGCTCTGCGGGCAAGCGTAGAGATGATCTTGCTCGGCAAAGCCCCAGGCGGCGCGCGACGCCGTGGCTGGCGGCTCGGGCCGGTAATAGTAGTTGGCCAGATGCGGCAGGCGGACCAGCGATTCGGTGTAGTGGGCTGTGGAGCCGGGGAGTTCCAGGTCGTCGCTGGAAATGAAATAGTCGACGGTCGCTATTCCTGTGGTGAGCGGATGTCCCCAGGTGACGCATTGCACGGGGGCCAGCCGCGCGTGCGCCAGGTAATAAGTCAGGGCATCCATACCGATGTCGGTGTAGAACAAGAGGTCCAGCTCGCACTGGGCAATCTGCTGCTGGGCCACGGGCAGTCGCGTAGAAAGCGTAACGGTTGTATCTGCGCTGGCGTCCAAGGCCTGGGCCACCGCGTCGTTGCGTCCAGGGAAACGCAACAGCGTGACGTGAAATTGCTGGCGGTCGAGCAATTGGATCAGACCGCGATTGAGCTTGGCGATTGTGTGATCGAAAAAGTGGCGTGAGATGAACCCGATGCGGCGAGGGCGGCTGGCGGGCAGGGCATCCGAGCGGCAGTGCGGCGCCACGAACGAAAGCCCCGGCGTGGCCCGCCGCACAATCTCAGAGATCTGCCGCTGCGTATCGCGCTCGTCAAAGCCCTGATAAGCCAGGTAGAACGCGGGCAGACCGACGTTTTCGACGGGATCGGTCACGGTCAGCGGGCGGGCACGTAAGTATTCGAGTCCCGCGGCCAGTTGGCAGCGCGAGTCGGCTATCGTCTCGTGTGACATGAGGATCGCCGGGAGCACCAGCGCGTGCTTGATCTCCACCGCGTCGTTCCGTCCGCGCGTGAGCACTTCAACGTAAGCGGCCCGCGCTTCGTCCGGTTTGCTTAACGCCAGGTAAGCGTCGCCCAGGTTGGCGCGGGCCAACGGATAGTTGGGTTGTAGTTGCAAAGCCCGCTGAATGTACTCGACCGCTTGCTCGGATCGAAACTGCGATTGAGCCAGCGAACCGAGATTGTTGTAGGCTCGGGCTCAGGCGGGGTCGACGCTCAGGGCCTGCCGGTAGCAACGCTCGGCCTCGGAGTCGTCGCCACAGGTGCGGGCCAGCCCCACCAGATTGACCCAACCGTCAGGCGAATGGGGTTTCAACTCCACGGCGCGCGCAAGCGACGTGCGGGCCTCGTCGAACTGGCCCAGGGCGCGCAGCGCGATGCCCTGATTCAAAAATATGTCGGCATCGTCGGGCAAAAGTACCGCGGCCTGGCGATACGACTCGGCCGCGGCGGCATAGTTGCCAACCTCGCTCCAGGCATTGCCCAGGTTGAAGTGGGCTGTCGCTTCGGCCGGCAGCAATTCGATGGCCCGCTGGTAGCAGGCGATAGCCTGGGGCGTGCGGCCGGCGTGCGAGA
>CAZPED010000712.1:0-1970 GCA_964585335.1 uncultured Planctomycetaceae bacterium
CGATCACAAGTTCGACCCGATTACTCAGGTCGATTACTTCCGCCTCCAGGCGGTGTTCGCGCCGCTGTTGCCGCGAGACGACGTGCAACTGGGCGGCGATCAGGAAAAACGCCGTTACGCTGAGCAGCAGGCGGCGTGGGAGCAGGCCACGCAGCCATTGCGCGACGAGATCGAAGCACTCGTAGCGCCCAAGCGTGAAGCGGCCCTCAGCGAAGCTCTGGAAAAGTTTGACGATGAGATTCGCCAGGCGATGGCCAGGCCTGCGCATGCGCGCACGGCAATGGAGCAGCAGCTGTGCACGCAGGTGATGAAGTTCGTCGCGCCGAAAATGAACGAGCCGCAGCGGCTGCTCAAAGGTGAAGAGAAAGACCGCTATGAGACACTGGAAAAGCAGCTGGCCGAGTTCGACGCCCTCAAGCCCCGGCCGCTGCCACTGGCCATGGCGGTGAGCGATGCGGCGGCCCCCGCGCCGCCGACCTATCGGCTGGCGGTGGGCAACTACCTCGCGCCGCAAGAAGAGGTGCAGCCCGGCTTTCCAGCCTTTTTGGGAGCCAGCGAACCGGAGTTCGACGCCGCGCTGACCGCGCGCGGAACCTCGGGACGCAGGGCGGCGCTAGCGCGCTGGCTGACGCGCCCCGATCATCCGCTGGTGACTAGGGTAATCGTCAACCGGCTGTGGCTGCACCACTTTGGGCAGGGCATTGTCGCCACGCCGAACGATTTTGGCGCCATGGGCGCCCCGCCCAGTCACCCCGAGTTGCTCGACTGGCTGTCGGTCGAGCTGGTCGAACGTGGGTGGAGCCTGAAGGCTATGCACCGGTTGATGGTCACATCGGCCACGTACCGGCAATCGTCGCGCGTGAATCTCGACGATGAGCGGCAAGCCAAGGCGCTCGAGGTCGATCCGGACAATCGGTTGCTCTGGCACGCCCGGCGCAGCCGTTTGGAGGGCGAGGTGCTACGCGATGCGATGCTCCAAGTCTCTGGGCAGTTGAGTACGCGAATGTTTGGCACCAGCGCCCGCCCGGAATTACCCGAGGGGGTCGAGGCCAAAGGAGCCTGGCCGGTCGACAAGCGGGCCGAAGACCGCAACCGGCGGTCGGTTTACATCTTCGCCAAGCGAAATCTGCGATACCCGTTGCTCGACACGTTCGACTTGCCCGATTTGCACAATAGCTGCCCGCAGCGAACGCAAACGATCACCGCGCCGCAGGCCCTGGCACTTTTGAACGGCGAGTTCAGCCTGGACGCCGCGCGGCAGTGGAGCGGGCGACTGCTGAGCGCTCGCGGCCACAATGTCCAGGAGCTTGTGCGGCAGGCCTTTGTCGAGGCGTTTGCCGGCCCCCCGAGCGACCAACAGTTGCACGCTGCAGAGGACTTCCTTGCACGGCAGGCCGAGTCGTTGAAGGCCGCCGGCGCCGCGACGGATCCGCAGTCGCTGCCCGACCCTTTGCCCAGCGGCATCGACCCTGCCTGGGGCACCGCCGTGGTCGACTTTTGCCACGCGCTGCTCAATGCGAACGAGTTCTTGTACGTCGACTAAGCGAGTTTCGCCCGAATGATGCCAGGCCCGGATACAATCGCCGCCTCCGCCGGCCGACACTACGAGTCGACACGCTCGCGGCGCGACTTCCTGGCCCGGGCAGGTTGCGGATTTGGCAGCGTGGCGCTGGCCTCGATCTTGGCGCGCGAGGCTCGTGGCGCCGCCAGCGCTGCAGTTCCGCACAATCCATTGGCGGCCCACCCGGCCCACCTGCCGGCGACGGCCAAAAGCGTCATTTGGTGTTTTCTCGATGGCGGCGCCAGCCACCTGGACCTGTTCGATCCCAAGCGCGAACTCGATCGGCTGGCCGGCCAGCCGTTGCCTGCGAGCTTTAGGCGGCCAACCACGGCCATGGGGAAAAAGGCCTTCACCCCGCCCATGCGCACGAAGCGCAAGCCGGCCTCGCGCAGCAAGCGCACATACGCCG
>CAZPED010000713.1:0-1965 GCA_964585335.1 uncultured Planctomycetaceae bacterium
ACGCCTCTCCTGCTGACGCCCGATGTGCAAGGCCTGTCAGCAGATGCACTGTAATCTAATGGCCCCGCCTAGGGCTGTCAAATACGTTTTCCCTGGATTTTTGGGTTTTGCGGAACCGCGAAGCCCCCGCCCGGCTGGCTCACCCCTCCACTCATTCAACCCCCGCTTCAGCAGCAGCGCAATTCGGATATACTAACCATTTGTCCACCCCAATCCTGCCGGTGGGCCCCGCACAAAGGAGTTGCTCGGCTCATGCTTCATGGCCTGCGCGTAGTGGTCGGACCGGCACGCTCGGGCAAGACCTTTCGGCTGCTCGAAGACTATCGCCGCGTGCTGGCCGACGGCCCGCCAGGATCGGCCCTCTGGCTCAGCCCCACCCATCGGGCCGTCGGCGAGGTCCGCAGCGCCCTGCTCGGCGCCGCGCTCCCGGGTTGCTTCCAGCCCCAGTGCTACACGTTCGATCAGTTTGCCCGCCGCGTGCTCGATGCTTCCCTGCTGCGGGCCCGGCCGCTGGGCCCCTCGCTGGTGCGGCGGCTGCTGCGGCGGCTAATCGCCGCGGCTCGCCAGCGCGGCGAACTGCGTTACTTCGCACCCATTGCCGCTTCGGCGGGCTTTCTCGACCTCGTCGTCCGCAGCATTCAGGAACTCAAGCGGCTGGAAGTCTGGCCTGAGGAGCTGAACGCGGCCAGCCGCCACGCGAGCCCGAAGGACCGCGAGCTGGCGCTCATTTACGACCGCTACCAGCAATTGCTCACCCGGCACCAGCTGTACGACGCCCAGGGCCGCTTCTGGCAGGCCCGGGCACTGCTGCGCGAGCACGATTGCCGGCCGTTCGAGCACGTGCGGCACGTCTTTGTCGACGGCTTTACGGACCTGACCCGAACCGAACACGAAATGCTCGAGATCCTGTCGCAGCGGGTCACGTCGCTGTCGATGACGCTGCCGCTGGAGACGGATGGTCGTCGCGACGATTTGTTCGCCAAGACGTCGGGCACTATCGCGCAATTGCGCAAGCGTCATCCCGAGCTTACCGTCGAAACTCTGCCGCGGCGGAGTTCGCCCTTCACCGCGCTCGACCATTTGGAAACGCACCTGTTCGCCAACCCGCGCGAGACCCCCGCCGCCGCCGACGTTCACGGCCTCGAGATCGTGCCGGCCGCCGGCGTGGTGCAGGAAATCGAGCTGCTGGCCCAGCGAATCAAACAGTTGCTGGTCGAAGGCGATCGCACACGGCAGTGCCCGGTGCAGCCCGGCGAAATCCTCGTGGTCTTTCGTTCGCTGGCCGACTATGGCGAACTGGTGCGGGCCGTGTTTGCCGAGTTTGGCGTGAGCGTGGCGCTAGGAGACCGGCCGTCGCTGGGTCAGACTCCGCTGGCGGCCGCGCTGGTCGGCTGGCTGCGGCTGGCACGCGACGATTGGCCGTTTCGCCAGCTGCTAACCATGCTGGGGCACTCGCTATTTCGGCCCGACTGGCCGCAGTGGAGCGATGCCGCGGTGGCCGCGGCCGAACGCATCGTGTATGCCTTGCAGTTGCCCACCGGTCGGCAAGAGCTGCTGGCGGGTGTTGAACAACTTGCCGATCGCAACGACGGTCCGTTGACGGCCACCGCCCGGCAAGCTTTCGCGCTCATCGAGCGAGTGGCCGCCATGCTGGCGGAGCTGCCCGAGCGAGCCACGCTGCCCCAGTGGCGCGAGGCGCTCGTCCAACTGGCCAGCAGCGCCGGCCTGCTGCGGGCCCCCGAGGCGCCGGCCGACCCCTTGCGCCCCACGCCCAGCGACCGAGAGGTTTGGGATCAACTGCTGGCGGCGCTGGCGGCCCACGAACACTTGTCCGACTGGCTCGGTGAAGAGCCACCGACGCTCACGCTGGCCGAGTTCCACGACCATTTCGTCGAGCTGCTAAACGGCGAGTCGTTGGCCAACCTGACCGACTATACGGGCGGCACGGGCAGCCAGCCGTGTCCT
>CAZPED010000714.1:0-1965 GCA_964585335.1 uncultured Planctomycetaceae bacterium
TGTACGTACTGGCCAGCCGCTGGCACGCGGCAGCCGACACGCAACGCGCAGCGCTCGAAGCCGTGGCCTCGTAGTCGGGCTCCGCTGCGGCTTCGCCCGCTATTTGCCTGCAGTGCGATACTGCGGGTGTTCCTGATACCAGAGCTGCCAGCGGCGGACTTTGTCTTCGGTGGTGGGTTCGCCCGCGGCCACGTCTTCGCCCGTCAGCCGGGTCAGGCTATCAAGCGCCGCCTGCTGCACGGCCAATTGATCTTCAAGCATGGCCACCAGCAGTGGCACCATTGCCTGGTCGGCCACGTCGCCCAGCGTCGAGGCCACCTGAGCCCGCACTTCCGCCCGGGCATCGTGCGCCAGCTGTTCGAGCTGCACGCTGGCCTGTTGGCGCGCCGCTTCGGGCAGGTTGGCCTGTTGCAAGGCGACCACCGCGGAGCGCACCTGGCGGACGGTGTCGCCGGCGGCTTGCACAGTTTGCTGCGTCTCGTAAGCCACCTGCTGGGCCTGGTCGGCCACGTGGTTGGCCTGGTCAATGATATCCTGGGCCTGGGCCTGCGCGCTCACGACGGCGTCGTTGATAGCGCCATACTGGCGTTCCCAACGCTTACGCAGCGTGGCAATTGCCGCGGCGCGACTGGCATCGGGGTCGTCGACGGGAAAATCGGCTGCCGGTGGCCAGCGCTGGGCCAATTGCTCGGCCGCGGCGCGACGTGTAACGGGCGTGCCTTCGGTGAGCGCCACCAACAGCACGGGCCCGGCTTGTTCGATCGGCCACGAGGCGGTCGCTTCAATGGCCCGCACTTGAGCACTGACAGCGGCCGACTGGGCCACCTGGCTGGCGCTTGTGGCGGCGTCGACGGCTACGTCGTGCCCCCGGGCTGCCGCGTCCGAAACCGTCGCCATGGCCGCTTCGCGGGCTGCCTTACCCGTGGCGGCCATCGCGGCCTGCACCTCGGCGGCCAACTCTTCGGGAGTTTTAGCCTCGTCGCCCTTGGCGTTGGCTTCGTCGTGCTTGGCCAGGAAGGGGTTCGCGGGCGGCGTCTTGCAGCCCGTGCTCAGTAGTGCCAGCGCAGCGAAGCCGCCGGCCAGCAACAGCGCAACGCCACGCACAGAGGACTTCGTGTCCATGGGGGCAAATCCTTTTGCCTGAATTGATGAAATGTAAGTGCGATGTGATTTCGTTCTGATTGCTTGCCAGGGCCGAGAACCGAACACGGGCAAGCCCCGTGCCGCGTCATTGCTTGGCGGGTTCGGCCGTTTTGTCCTTGCTGTCGGCTGCGGCCACGACGTCTTTCTGTTTAGCCAACTGGGCTTTCGGACCCAGCGTGGACTGCAATTCGGCGATCTTCCCGGCGACCACTCCGGCAACGTCGTCGTCGCTCAGGTCCAGATCGTCCAGCTCCAAGTACAGTGCTTTGAACTTGCCGCTCAGATCGGAAATGAACTTGACGTTGGGCGTGCCCGCGGCTGCCGATTGCAGCCGCTCGATGCCTTCCTTGGTGCAGTACACGGCATACATTAGCAGGCCCCGCGAGGGGGCTCGTTTTTCTTCGGCGGCCCGGTCGATTTCCTCATCGCAAATCTCGACGGCCTGGTGCCCCAGCATGTTGGCCAAGGCCTGAAAGTCGACCTTGGCGCCTTGCGGGAATTTCAGCTGGCCGATGCAGTGCGCCATCTCGCAACGCAGCGTGGGCCGGGCGTTGGGATCGGCGGCAATTTCGGCCATGGCCAAGAGCACGCTGTTGTCGGTGCCGGGACTTCCCATTTTGGCCAGGATTTGCGCCGCGCTACGGCGCATCCAATTGTGGCCGTCGGCCGTGCGATTGGCCGGCGGCTCGGCTTGCTTGAGCAGCTTGAGCAGAGCCTGACTGATTTCTTCCGACTTTTTGCCGGGGGGAATGGCGCCCGCGGCGGCGTAGCGGTCGAGGCCGATCATGGCGGCGATCTTCGACTCGTCGGAAAACTGGGGCG
>CAZPED010000715.1:0-1963 GCA_964585335.1 uncultured Planctomycetaceae bacterium
TCGCGGCTGATCGACTGCCCACCGCGGGCGATAAGCAAACGCTGGCGGCAATGGGCTTTCTGACCGTCGGACGGCGGTTTTTGAATAACCCGCACGATATCATCGACGACCGCATCGACGTGCTGCTGCGCGGCACGATGGCGCTGACGGTCACCTGCGCCCGCTGCCACGACCATAAGTACGATCCGATTCCGACCAAGGACTACTATTCGCTGTACGGCGTGCTGGCCAGCAGCGTGGAACCGGCCGAGCCGGCCGACGTGATGACGCTGGCCGATGCGCCGCAGCCGGTAACGCCCCACGTATTCGTCCGCGGCAACCCGGGCAATCGCGGCGAGGCGGTGCCCCGGCAGTTTTTGTCGGTGGTGGCAGGCGAAAACCGCCAGCCGTTTAATTCCGGCAGCGGCCGCTTGGAACTGGCCGAGGCGATTGCCAGCAGCGATAACCCGCTGACTGCGCGGGTCATCGTCAACCGCATTTGGCTGCACTACTTCGAGCAGCCGCTGGTCAAGACGCCCAGCGACTTCGGCCTGCGCAGCGAACCGCCCAGCCATCCGGAGCTGCTCGACTACCTGGCCAGCTATCTGATCGAGCACAATTGGTCGCTCAAGTCGCTGCACCAAATGATTCTCGACTCGGCCACCTATCAGCAAGCCAGCACCGATCGGGCCGACGCGCGCCAGGTCGACCCTGAAAACAGGCTGCTGTGGCGGATGAATCGCAAGCGGTTGGATTTCGAGGCGCTGCGCGACGCGCTGCTGGCGGCCTCGGGACAGCTCGATCCGGTCGTGGGCGGACCGGCCGTGGAGTTGACCAAAACGCCCTGGACCGGGCGGCGCACGATTTACGGGCTGATCGATCGGCAGAACCTGCCGAATCTGTTTCGCACGTTCGACTTTGCCAGCCCCGACACGCACAGCCCGCAGCGTTTCACCACCACGGTGCCGCAGCAGGCGCTGTACATGATGAACAGCCCGTTCGTGCGCGACCAAGTGCGGGCCTTGGCTGCGCAGGCCAGCTTGTCGAACGCGGCCGACACACGCGGGCGGATCGAGCAGCTGTATCGTCTGACGCTGGCTCGGTCGCCGAGCGATTCGGAGCTGGCGCTGGGTGAGAGCTTTTTGAGTCAGGCGCAGCCGGCGGCAAACGTCGCCGCGGCGCAGCCTGCCGAGGGAGCGCCGGCCGCCGGCGCGGCGCCGATTGACTCCAAGGCCAGCGGCGACGCGCTGTCGACCTGGGAGCAATACGTGCAGGTCGTGCTACTGTCGAACGAGTTCGTGTTCGTCGACTGATTGCGTGGGAGACCCCGAAATGCGAAATACTGACGTACAGCCTGACCGGTGCGTCCTGTCACGGCGCGAGATGCTGCGCCGCAGCGGCATGGGGTTTGGGTCGCTGGCGCTGGCCCAACTGTTGGGCAGCCAGGGATTGCTCGAGGCGGCCGAGAGCGCGCCGCTCAACCCGCTGGCGCCCCGGCCGGCGCATTTTCCGGCCAAGGCCAAGCACGTCATTCACTTGTTCATGAATGGCGGGCCGTCCCACGTCGACACGTTCGACCCCAAGCCCGAGCTGACGCGCCGCCACGGACAAGAACTGCCGATCAATTTGCCGACTGAGCGCAAGACCGGCGCGGCCTACGCCTCGCCGTTCAAGTTTCAAAAATACGGCCAGAGCGGCATCGAGGTGAGCGAGCTGTTTCCGCGCGTCGCCGAAAGCATCGACGACATCGCGGTCATCCGCTCGATGCATGGCGACTCGCCCAATCACGAACCCTCGCTACTGTTGATGAACTGCGGCGAGGCGCGGCTCATTCGACCCAGCATGGGCTCCTGGCTCACCTACGGCCTGGGCACCGAAAACCAGAACCTGCCGGGCTTCATCGCCATGTGCCCCGGCGGGTACCCGATTCAGGAATCGCAAAACTGGCAGGCCGGCTTTCTGCCGGGCGTGCATCAGGGCACGT
>CAZPED010000716.1:0-1959 GCA_964585335.1 uncultured Planctomycetaceae bacterium
AGGGCCAGAACCTTAGGCTGCGCGACTGCGCAGGTCAATGCCGGCGCGGTCGTTGGCGGCAACCGGCGTCAGTGCGTGCTAGCTGAAGGCAAGCCGCGCTAGCACAGCTTGATCAACGAACGAAGCGAGCGGGCCACGAGGGGCGCCGCTCGCTTCGCGAGATCTGGATGACTGGAGAACGGTCGATCGGCCGACTAGCGAACCGACGTGGTCTGCTGGGCCGTCGCGTTGTAGCCATTCGGCGGATAGTACGGCTGTTGCGGAGCGCTGTACTGCGGAGCCTGTGTGGCCTGCGGAGCGTAGCCTGCCGCGGCCGGCTGGGCGTAACCACCGGTCGCCGCGTAGCCACCAGCGGGCGCCACTTCAGCCGACGGCGTCGCCGTCGGATAGGCGGTGGGCATGGCCGGACTGGCCGCCGCGGCCGTGGCCGGGTACGGCGTTACCGGGTAGCTCGTGCCGGGGTAAACCGGCATGCTGCTCGAAGCCGACGCTCCGCCGGGCATCGAGACCGTGGGAGCCGCCGCCGTGTTGGCGTTGAAGCCCGGAGCCGGCGGGGCGTTGGCCGCCAGCGCCGAAGTCGAAGCCGACGGCTGCGACTTGTTGCTCTTGAAGCTGAATTTCTGCCAGAGCGACGACGTGCTGGTAGTGCTGCAACCTACGGCCGAAAGCAAGCTCAGCGCGACCAAGGCGCGCAACGCGGTGGAAACTCGCATGACACATTTCCTTGTGTGATTGCTTGGCCCATGCCGCGGCAAGGCGCCCACGATTGCGGGTCGTGCGCGTAGCCGGCAGGCGGCCGCAAGAACGAAAAAGATGGGAAGCGGGAAGGGGTCGAGGTGATCGGGTCGGGACGCCGCCGTGGGGCGTGCCTGTATGTTCGATATTCGGTTAATCGAACGGGAGAACCTGACCCAAACCGAAAAATTTCACCAGCCCCGACTGCTGGCATAAGCCGCAGCCGTCCGCCAGGCGGCCAGGTGACGCTGGCATCAAGCGCCGTCGTGCAAGGCCAGGGCCTCGCGCAGCTCGGCCGACTCGACCGGCGGCGAAGGCACGCCCACCGCCAGCACCGCGCCGCCGCTGGTAAAACCGCTGACGGTCTTTTGGGTCCACATCACGTCGACCACGAACGACAGCCGCTGGTCGTCGGCCAGCTTGAAGGTCAAGAGCACGATGCGCGTGGTGAAAGGCTCGTCGTGTTCGAACGTCACGCCTTGCGACGAGATCTGGCGGAGCTGACCGCCGATCGAGCGCACGCCCTTGCCTTCGAGTTGCTCGCCGTGATCGTCGACGGGCGTGACTTCGAGCGGATAGTCGCCCAACAGCTGCGATTGCAGGCGTCGTTTGCCGCGCGGCATGTTCGCCAGGTCGGTACGGCGTGTCTTGGCGGCATGCTCGGTCAGCCGGCGCACCGCGCCATTGATCGAGTCGACCGCGGCGCTATGTTCGTTCAGCTTGGCCAGGCCGCACTCGACGCGAGCTTGTAACACGCGGTTGTGCATGCGCTCAGATCGCGCCATCCGCATCTTTTCGACCGCTCCCAACCCCACGGCCGATACCAGGCCAAAGGCTCCCACCTCGGTCCAGATCACTTGCCACTCTTCGTCGAGCGTGTGGCCCCAGGCCGCAGCCAACATGCATAAACTGAGCCACGCGATCAGAGTGGGAATCGAAGGGGACATGGGCTGGGAGTCCATACCGACACGTGCCTGGAAAATGATTTGTCCAAGCAAACTTAGGCCAGCGGCGCACAGGGTCAAATCGCGGCGGAATTCCGCCCCGCCGGCCAATTGCCGGCCTCGGGCGCCGGTGGTGACGAATGCGCCACGTGCACCAATCGCCCGAGGGAAGACCAGCCCCGCGGCTTGCCAACCGACGCCGCGGCGCGTTCAGCCTTGTGCGGCTTCGGCCTGAATCTCGGCTGCGAAATCGCCCGCCAGCGTCGCCTCGCCGGCCTGG
>CAZPED010000717.1:0-1946 GCA_964585335.1 uncultured Planctomycetaceae bacterium
CGCTCGCCCAGGGCATTCACACCACGGGCATCTTCGTCCGCCGTTCGCTCGAGGACTTCTCGCTCCCGGGGGCTTACCTCGGCCCGCCAATTCGCCACGTCCGGCTCTATTCACCGGCTCGCCGCGCGCTCGATCTGGTCAGCAATCACGAAGAGTTTCGCGTTGGCCGCATGGCCGAGCTTTACGAGCGCTGGCTGCGCGATTGTCGCGCCGCTGGCGCCGAGTGGCAACCGGGCGTCAGCTACCTGCGAAGCGAGCCGGCCGGTCGCGGCACGCTGGCACACTTGAGCGCGGGCGGCCGCCCTGAGTCGATCCTGGCACGCTACGTTGTGGCCGCCGATGGCGTCAATTCGCACGTGGCGCGCGATTGCGGGCTCAGCCAGAATCGTCGCTGGATTGTCGGGCTCGAAGATGTGTTCACCGGCGTGCCGCTCGATGGGCCGCCCCGGTTGCATTGTTTTCTCGACGCCGGGATCGCCCCCGGCTACATCGCCTGGGCGACACACGATGGCGAGAGCGTCCACGTGGGGGTCGGCGGCGCCGGCCGCGGCTTCCAGCCCGCCGTGGCACTTAGCCGGTTTCGGACCACATTGGCAGGTATCTTACCACTCGGAGGGCGCGCGGCCGACCAGCGCCGGGGCGGGCGAATTCCCGTCGGCGGCATCTTGCCACGAATCGTCAACGCGCGCGCTCTGGCCCTGGGCGACGCGGCGGGCGCGGTCTCGCCATTGACGGCCGGCGGGCTCGATCCCTGTCTGCGGCTGTCCGAACTGGCCGCCAAGGTCATCTGGCGTTACCTGGCCAGCGATGACCCTGCCGAACTGACTCCTTACGACGCCGGCCAGTTTCGCAACTCGTTCCGCAAGCGATTGTTGATGCGAAGTCTTTTCCAAGCACTGGCTTACAATCCATTGCTCGAACTCGGCTGCGCGGCTCTGCGCTACTCGGCGACCAGCAGCGTCGCGCGGCGCATTTTCTTCGGGCGGGGTTCTTTTCCCGATGTATTTCATCTGGCCACGCCTCCCAACCGTGCTAATGATTCCGCAGCCGCCATAGCCAAACCGCAGCCGGCGCGGGGTGGCTAAGCCAAACTGCGTGGCGCCAAGTTCGGGGCCAATCTCAATCATTCATGCACCAAAACAATGCACATTAGTTGCCACAAGTGGGGGCGAAAACTCCACGTGTTTCATCGGCGTTTCTTTGCGCTGTTGTGAAAATTTTGGATTTTCATTTTCCATAAGGGGGGATCCGGCGTTAACATTCCCACTCGGCGCTCTTGCCCTGACATTTCAGCGCATCGCAACAGCGCTGCCAACTCTTCGTAGCGTCCCGATGTTTCTTGTTTCCTGGTGTCGTGACGGGGAACCTCCGTCGCGCGCCCACTTTCTGTAACAAGGAGAACGCTAATGCGCAGTGGGAAACGATTCTTGGCGGGTTCGATTCTGGCGGCTTGCGCAGCAATTGCCGCTTGGAGCAATCCAGCCCACGCAGCCTCGTTGACGATCGATCCGAACCAAAGCTACCTCTCGATCGTGGTCGGTGCTTATGACACAGGCCAGGATCCACCCGTGTTCGTCCCCTTCACCACGCCGCAACAACCGGGCTCGGACACCACGAATCTCAACGGCGTGCTCAATGTCAGCATCGGTAGCGACGTTACCTTCAACGGCGGCTCGATCGGCTTTGCCGACCAGGCCAATCCCATGGAGCCGCTGCCTGGCGGCGCGCTGCCCGGCTCGGCGCCGGCCAATTACGGATTGCTGATCGACTTGCAAAGCCTCGTCACGGGGCCGGCTGCCGCTCGCAACCTGATGGCCACGATCACTTCGGGCGCCACGCCGCTCGTGGGTAACCTGTTCGACGCCTCGGCCCTCACGCTGGGAGTCACTCAAGGCGTGCTCGATGTCAACCTGCAAGGCTTCACGAGCGTCGTCACGGGACTGGAC
>CAZPED010000718.1:0-1942 GCA_964585335.1 uncultured Planctomycetaceae bacterium
TCCGGATCCGGCGCGGCTCCGGCAAGGTCGAAGCGTTGCGGGCCGCTGCCGCCAAGATCGATGAGATTGCCACCGACGAGGACAAAAAACTGCCGGGTTATAGCGACGTCGAGCCCATGCTGTTGAGCCTCGACGTTCAAGACGCGTTTGGCGCCCGGGGCACTCCGGAAGATCAGGCCAAGGTGCGCGAGGCGCTGAAGAAGTACCTGACCAGTCACGAGGATTTGCCGGCGATGGCGATTTCCGCGGCTTTGCAAGTCGCCTCGGCATTGGAGCGCAGCAATCCGCAGGATGCGGCCGTGGCCTATCGCGAGTTTGGCGCGATCGTGGCGCGAAGCAAGGACCCGCGGTTCGCGAAGCTGGGCGCGCAAATGATTGGCGCCGCGCGGCGGTTGACGCTGGTGGGCCAGCCACTGGAGCTGAGCGGCACCGAGGCCAATGGCGATAAATTCGACTGGGCCAAGTATCGGGGAAAGGTCGTGCTGGTGGACTTTTGGGCCACGTGGTGCGGGCCCTGCATGGCCGAGTTGCCCAACGTGAAAAAGAACTACGAGCGCTATCATGGCAAGGGCTTTGACGTGGTCGGCATCAGTCTCGACGACGACCGCGAGGCTTTGGACAAGTTTCTCGAGAAAGAGAAGAATCCCTGGGTGACCGTATACGACGGGCCCTGGAGCGAAAACCCCGTGGCGTCGTACTACGGCGTGCTGGGCATACCGACCGTGATCCTGGTCGACCAGGAAGGCAAGGTCGTGAGCACCAAGGCGCGTGGTCCCGAGCTGGGCCGGCTGCTGGAAAAACTGCTGGGACCAGTGGAAGAGCCCGCCGAAAAACCGGCTGAGGAAACAACCGGCGCGGAAAGCAACTAGGTCGCGGCGGCGAGCCGGGGCGGATGAAAACGGCCGGTAGCGCAGCGGTTTGCTGCGCCGCCGGCCGTTTTTTTGTGATTTACGGCCAGGCGCGCTCGACGATCGACGCCAGGTCGATGCCCGGCGGCAGCGTGCCGTAATTGCGTCCGCCCGATCCCGCCAGCCGCGAAGCGCAAAACGCTTCGGCCACGTAGCTGGGCGCGTGGCGGACCAATAGCGAAGCCTCGAGCGCCAGGGCCAACCTTTCGACGAGCTGGCGGGCTTGCGTGGGATCGGCCGCCAGGGCCGGCCATTGATCGTGGAGCCGGTCGAGGCAGGCGTCGAGCCGGGCGTCGGCGCCGTGACCGAGCGAGATCTCGGCCAGCAGCGCTTCGATCGACGCTGGCTCGGTGCCGATGGCGCGGAGCACGTCGAGCGAAATGACGTTGCCCGAGCCCTCCCAGATCGAGTTGAGCGGCGACTCGCGAAACAGCCGTGGCATGATGGCGTCTTCGACGTAGCCGTTGCCCCCGAGGCATTCGAGCGCTTCGCCGACGTGCTGCGTGGCACGCTTGCACACCCAATACTTGGCAACCGCGGTGGCAATGCGACGAAACAGGATCTCGCCCTCGTCGTGGCGGTCGTAAGCGCGGGCCAGGCGAAAGGCCAATACCGTGGCCGCTTCGACTTCGAGAGCCAGGTCGGCCAGCACGTTTTGCATCAGCGGCTGCTCGCACAGCCGCTTGCCAAAAGCGGCCCGGTGGCGGGCGTGGTGCGCGGCTTGCACAAAGGCCTGACGCATCAGGCCGGCCGAGCCCAGCGTGCAGTCGAGCCGCGTGTGGTTGACCATGTCGAGAATGGTTCGCACGCCGCGCCCCTCTTCGCCCACCAGTTGTGCCCAGGCCGCGTCGAACTCGACTTCGCTCGACGCGTTCGAGCGGTTGCCGAGCTTGTTCTTCAGCCGCTGGATGAAGAAGGAATTCCGCTGACCCTCGGGCGTGATTCGGGGCAGCAGAAAGCACGACAAACCGCCGGGCGCCTGCGCCAGCACCAGGAACGCGTCGCACATCGGCGCCGAGCAGAACCACTTGTGC
>CAZPED010000719.1:0-1926 GCA_964585335.1 uncultured Planctomycetaceae bacterium
AACGCTTTCACGCCATGTTTCAGCCGCTGCTGTTCGAAGTGCTGCGGGCGCCGGCTCCCGACATGTACCGGCTGCCCGCGGGCGTCGCCCGCGAAGGCGCGCTGGACTATTACCTGGCCCAGGTCGAGCGGGTGCTGGCCGAGAACCATCAACGCCTGGCGGCCGTGGTGGTCGAACCGCTCGTGCAGGCCGCGGCCGGCATGCTGCTGCACCCGCCAGGATACTTGCGCGGGCTACGCGAACTGACCAGGAAGTACGACGTGCTGCTCATTGTCGACGAAGTGGCCGTGGGCTTCGGCCGCACCGGCCGCATGTTCGCCTGCGAACACGAGCAGGTCGCCCCCGATCTGTTTTGCGTGGCCAAGGGGCTCACCGGCGGCTACCTGCCCGTGGCCGCCACGCTCTCGACCGACGAAATCTGGAACGCCTTTCTGGGCAGCTACTCCGACAGCAAAACCTTCTATCACGGCCACACCTATGGCGGCAATCCGCTGGGCTGCGCGGTGGCCCTGGCCACGCTCGATGTGTTCGAGGAGGAGCAAACCCTCGAACGCTTGCAGCCCAAGATCGCGAGGTTGGCCGAACACCTGGATCGCTTGAGCGGGCATCGGCACGTGGGCGACGTGCGCCAGTGCGGGCTGCTGGCCGGCATCGAGCTGGTCCGCGACCGCTCGACGCAAACCGGTTACCCCTGGGAAGAGAAGCGCGGTCTGCGCGTCTGCGAGGTCGCCCGCCAGCACGGCGTACTGCTGCGGCCGCTGGGCAACGTGGTGGTGATCATGCCGCCGCTGGCGATCGCGCTCGACGAGCTCGACCGGATTTGCCACGCCGTCGAGGCCGGCATCGCCGCGGCAACGGCCGAGTAGTGCCGGGCGCGATTCATCCCTACTGGGCCGACGACTTGCTGCCCTGCGGCGAGGCGCCGATCAGCATGCCCTCGGGCAGGGGCCGCGCGGCCACGGCGTACCCCATTTGGTACAGCTCCTTTTTCAGCTTGCGATACTCGTCGAAGCTGTCGGGATACGTCCACACGGTGATCGTGTACTGGCGCGGCGACATCATCTCCAGCTTGTTGCGAAAGGCCGATCCAGCCGCCATCGCTTGCTCGAACGGTTCCCCCAACTGGCTCGAAGTGGGCACGAACTCCAGGTAAGAAACCTGCATGAAGCTGCCCCCCGGCACGTCGTGCCGCTCGAGGCTGTAGCGGAGGCGAAAGCCCCCCACGGGCCCCAGCGTGTCGGTCAGCTCGCCTTGCTCCTGCAACCGCGAGGCGTAGTCGCGCAGCGTCGATTTCAACCGGTCGACCAGCGTGTCGAACGGCACGAAGGTCAGCCGGCCGTGCAGCAATTGAAAATGGGCTTCGCGGTTGTCGACCGTTTTGCTCAGCGGCGTGGGATAGCTCTCGACCGTCACCACCGCCGGCGCCGTGCTTTCCTTGGTTTGCTGGCGCTCTTGTTCCAGACGTTCAAGTTCCTTGCGGGCAATGGCCAGGTCCCGTTCCAGGTCGTAGCGCCGCTGCTTGGCCGAGTCGAGCGTGGCCCGTTGGGCCGCCAGCTCCTGTTCGACCGCGGTGACCAGCGTGCTCACGGCGTTGCGCTCGGCCGCGCGTGCCGCCAGTTCGGCCTGCACGATCTTCATTTCGTTGTCGATGCGGTGAACGTCCTGCTCGACCTGCTGCGCCTCGGACATGGCGGCTTCCAGCTCGGCGCTAATCGGCGCCCTCGCCACGGCGTCCTTGACTTGCTTGGCATGCTGGCCGGCAATCATCGCGGTCGTGATCAGAATGCCAATCGAGCTGGTAATCACGTCCAAGAAAGAGTTGGTGCTCTCGGCATCGTGTTCGACGTCTCCGGCCTTTGGCTTGGTCCTTGCGGCCCTTACCTGCGTGTGGTCTGCTTGGGCTTCGGCTTGTCGGCGGTGCGCGGC
>CAZPED010000720.1:0-1925 GCA_964585335.1 uncultured Planctomycetaceae bacterium
GGCGCGATGATGCAGGGCTCGGCCGAGCGCTATCGCCAGCGCGGCGCCGGCCGGCGCCCCGGCAAGCTGGTGCCCGAGGGAGTCGAGGGCCGGGTGCCGTTCAAAGGTCCCTTGAGCAGTTTCGTCTATCAGCTCGTCGGCGGGTTGCGGGCCGGCATGGGCTATTGCGGCACGCAAACCATCGAACAGTTACGCACGGACACGCGTTTTATTCAAATCTCCGCGGCGGGAGTACGGGAGAGTCATCCTCATGACATCGCCATTACGCAGGAAGCGTCGAATTACAGTACCCAGTACTCATCGGGCGAGAGCTACTAGCCTAGCAGCGGCCAGCTGCGGGCTCGTTGCCCTGATGCTGCTGGCCAGCGTCGCTCACGCCGCCCCGGTGCCCAGCGCCCCCGGCGGCAGCACGCCCACGAAACACAAATGGCGGGTCAAAGGCATGCCGGCTCCGGCAGCCGATCGCCAGGCCAAGGAAGCGCCGCTGCCGGCCGTCAAGCAGGCCGTGGCCCGGGTGCCACAACCGGCATCGAGCCGCTCGTCGCGAGCGCGGCTGCGCGACGCGGTGATGCAGGTCAGCGCCGTCGAGGAACCGGCCGCCGCAGCGCCCGAGAGCGAAACCGACGTGCCGCTGACGGCGCAGCTTGAGCCGACCGAGCCCGGCACCGAAGCGCCGGCCGAAACGTCGACCACGGAGACGGCCCCGGCTGAAACCGAGCCGCTGCCCCCGGCGACCGATCCGTTCGCCAACGAACCGATTCCGACGCCGCCATCCGACTCGACGGCGCCCAGCGACACCACGCTGCCGCCGGCCGATACAATTCCAGCGCAAGAAAAGCTGCCCCCGAGCGATCTCTCCGAGGGCATCAGCACCACGAGTCCCGCCAGTTGCAGCGACTACCAGTCGGAGTGCATGCGGGCCATTCGCGAGCTGCAGCGGCGCGACATCACGACGATTCCCGTTGGGCTGTTGATCGAGGGCGTCGAGGGCGAGGACTTTCCCTGCGATTGCCGGCTGGGTGGCAACGTAGCCGCGCCGCAATTCGCCGGCCGCAACTGGTCGCGGACCAATTTCGCCTGGAAGGCCACCGGCACCTGTCACAAGCCGCTGTACTTCGAAGACGTGCAGTTGGAACGCTACGGCCACTCGTGGAACCCCGTGTTGCAGCCGTTCATGTCGGCCGGACACTTCTTCGGCTCCGTGGCCTTGCTGCCCTATCACATGGGCATCCATCCGCCCGGAGAATGCCAATACACGCTGGGCTATTACCGCCCTGGCGATTGTGCCCCTTACATGATCGAACCGTTCCCGATTTCGCTACGAGGAGCGGCTTTCGAGGCCGCCGCGGTGACGGGCTTCTACTTCTGGCTCTACCCGTGAGCTGGCGGTCGCCGGCGGCATGCTGATCAAACGCAAACGCCAGGTCCCGAATTGCCGGGGCCTGGCGTTTTTTTATCGAGTCGCGATGCCGGCAATCTTACCAGCTGCCGCTGCTGCTACGGGCGTAGTTGCGGCGAACGGCGTTGCCATAGAAATGACCCGGCCGCGAAGGACGCTGTACGATCGGCATCGAACGGATCTCGCGGCGACTCATCGACGCGGCTTCCGACGCGCTCGTGGGAATGTAAAACAGCGAGGCCAGAACCAAACCCAGGGTGGCGTAGCGTGCGAACATGTTTGAAAACCTCTCTTGTTGACCGACGATTCAAACGGTGTGCGACAAAGGCCGGCGCCCCGACGCCTGAGAGCATGCCAGCTAAGTCTGTGATCGGCGAGCTACCGCCGCCGATTTGCCCAAAAATGGGCAAATCGTGGCCCTGCCATCAAGTCTCGGGCCGGCTTTGCCGAGCATGTGCCGCTTACGATTTGCGCCCTTCGCATGAATCAAATGGGCTCTGCTAAGTCGTAACGGTTGTAGCGATGG
>CAZPED010000721.1:0-1909 GCA_964585335.1 uncultured Planctomycetaceae bacterium
CGGCCCCCAACAGCCAGCCGCTGAAGGCCAGGGCCAGCTTTTGCTCGTTGGCCAGCGTCTGGTCGTCGGCCAGCCGCAAGTACGAGGCCATCCGTCCCAGCGTGTTGAAGTTCAACTCGGCCTGCAGCTCTTCGAGCAGCTGCTGGCTTTGCTTGCGGGTGGAGTCATCGGTCAGCCCGGCCACAGCCGTTTCCAGCTGCTTGAGCGTGCCGTCGATCTTGGCCGCGGCGTCCTGATATTCGCCCAGCATCTCGCGTACTTGTTCGAGCGTTTCACCGGCCACGTCGGTCGTGGGAAATTTTTCGAGCAGAGCCGCCGCCAGCGCGTGCTGCCCGGCTTTGCGACGCACGCCGATCTCGCGAACGATGCTCCGCGCGTGCAGTTGCCGCAGCGCTTGCACCTGCTCGGCCAGTTCCTGCCGATCGGGAAAGTCGGCGATCACGCCTTCCAGCTCTTTTTGCGCGTCGAGATAGCGCTCTTGTTGCAAAAACAGCCGCACCACGCGCAGCCGTTGGTCGATGCTCTTGGGGTCGATGTACCGCTGCAAAATGTCGTGCAGCTGCTCGCGCGGCAGCGAGCTGGTGGCCAGCCGCATGTCCCAGATCAGCGGCGTCTTGCCGCGCGTGATCAGCCCCTCGACCTTGGTCCACACGGGCGTGATCTGCGTGATGCCCTGCACGACGTCGAGCTGACCCTTGTCGCTCAGCATCGAGAAGGTCCGCCGGCCGTACTCGTCGAACGGGCTGATCTTGACGATCGGCCCCACGCGGTTGATCCGCGAGCCGTTGCGGGCCACCTGCTGGCGGATCGAGATCTTTTCCTTCACCTCGCCCGATTCGACCTCGTTGATTCGCAAGATCTGCGCCGTGGGAAAGAAGATCCGCCGCAGCTCGTCGTCGATGAACGTGATCGTGGCGACTTCCTCGCCTTTACTCTTCAGCGGGTTGTCGGCCAGCTTGGCCACCTTGCCCACCGCGCCCGTCAGTTGGCGGCCGTCTTTGAGTTGAATGGTCGATGCGCTTACGACCTGGCCCACGACCAGCCAAACCGCCAGCGCGCAGCACCGGGCGCTGCGCCAGCGCGTCCAGCCAACGGCTTGCCTCATGACAGGCTCCTTCGAAGTCCCGCGGGGTCGGTGACGGCGCGAGCGCGCCTGGTATCCCCAAAGGCCGCCAGCCGTTCCGGCGAACTGGCGGTCCAAAGCTCAAACTTCATTCTGTCCGACCCGCTGGCTGAGTCAATCTTTCGGTGCCCGGCGGCGGCATTGACACCCCGCGGAGCAGCCCGGATAACTGGGAAAACTGTCACCAGCCCTCTGGAACCGCCCCTGGCCGGCCAACAGCGCAGTCCGTCGAGATTTCCCGTTGATTTCCCGCCCGATACTCCTGGTGCTGCTGGCCATCGGTTGCGTGCTGCCGGTGGCCATTACGATCGTCTGGGCGGTGGGCCGGTTGCTGTTGGCCATGCACGACGAAGCGGGGGCCACGGTGCTCGACCGCCTGGCCCTGGCACTGGGCGTGCTATGGAGCATCGACCTGGTGTGCCTGCTGCTGGCCCAGTCGATCAACAGCTTGCCGCCGCCCGACAAACGTTCCTAGCGGCGCCAAATTGGCCGCGGCCGGCCCAGCGCCTGTCGTCAGCCGGCAACCGGCTGCTGTTCCCAGCGGATATCCGTCTCGGGGAACTTGAGAATAAAGTCCTTGCCGAACGCTTGGGAAGCGGTCGAAAAGCCGCGCGGCACCTCGCCCCGCAAAGTTTGCTCAAGCGCGGCGACCGCCGTGAGCGCCGTCAGCTTGTAACCGCTGAGCGTTACGAGCGTGACACTGACTTCGTGCCCCTGATCGTCGCTCACGCGGCCCCACAGCGACGAGCGCGTGGTCTCGCGCACCTGTTCCGAGGGCCCCTTCAC
>CAZPED010000722.1:0-1898 GCA_964585335.1 uncultured Planctomycetaceae bacterium
CGGCGCCGATCTTGCGGTGATACCACATCCAGGCTTCGGGGTTGATGCCCTCGCCCACGGTGCCCAGCAGCCGCAAGCTCGAAAGGTCGCGTTTGTCGACCCAGTGGTCGCCCCACTTGATGAAGGCGCGAATGGCCGTCGGCGCGGTGTAGAAGATGTTGACGCGGTATTTCTCGATCAGCTCCCAGAAGCGGCCTTCGTCGGGCCAGTTGGGCGCGCCTTCGTACATCAGCACCGTGGCGCCGGCCGCCAGCGGGCCATAGACCACGTAGCTGTGCCCGGTGACCCAGCCGATGTCGGCCGTGCACCAGAAGACGTCCTCGTCGCGGTAGTCGAACACCCACTCGAACGTTTTCTTGACGAACAGGTTGTAGCCGGCCGTGGAGTGTTTGATGCCCTTGGGTTTGCCGGTCGAGCCGCTGGTGTAGAGGATGAACAGCGGCGTCTCGCTGTCGAGCGGATCGGCTGGGCAGTCGGACGAAGCCTCGGCCACGAGATCGTGCCACCACAGGTCGCGGCCGGCTCTCATGTGCACGGGGTTGCCCGTCCGCTTGAGCACCACGCAGTGCTCGACCGTGGGCGACTTTTCCAGCGCCTGATCGACATTCTTCTTGAGCGGCAGCTCCTGGCCGCGCCGCCAGCCATAGTCGGCAGTCAATTGCACCTTGGCCTGGGCGTCGTTGTTACGGTCGGCAATCGCCTCGGCTGAAAAGCCCGCGAAGATCACCGAGTGGATCGCGCCGATCCGCGCGCAGGCCAGCATGGCAATCGTCAGCTCGGGCACCAGCGGCATGTAAATCGAAACCACGTCCCCCTGCTTCACCCCCAGCCCCTTCAGCACGTTGGCGAACTTGCACACTTCGTGGTGCAACTGCTGATAGGTCAGCGTGCGGGTATCGCCCGGTTCGCCTTCCCAAATGAGCGCGGCCTTGTTCTTGCGCCAGGTGTTCAGATGCACGTCGAGGCAGTTGGTCGAAACGTTCGTTTGACCGCCGACAAACCACTTGGCGTCGGGCTCGTTCCATTCGAGCACCTTGTCGAACGGCTTGAACCAGTGCAGTTCGCCGGCCAGCTCGCCCCAGAACTTTTCGATGTCGCCGGCGGCGCGTTGCCAGAGCTTTTCGTACTCGGCCAGCGAGGGAATCTTTGCCTGCTGGGCAAACTGTTGGGGAGGCGGGAAGACCCGCGTTTCTTGCATCACCGTAGCAACCTGGCCGCCCGCACTACTGGTCATCGCGCTCGAAGCCCCCGCAGAAGAGTAGAAAAGCCCGCCAGAGTACCGCGCGCCACGGCGCGGGCCGCCCCAGAGGAAGGAAACCGCGATTTTACTGGGCGATTTTAGCGGGTGTCAAACGCGCGAAGCTCGCGCCGTTACTTCCCCGCCCGCCCTGGCTGGCGCTGGGCTTCCGACCGGGCCGATGCCTCGGCCAGCCGCTTCAGGTTGCCCATGAAATAGCGCAACTGGAAGAACGTGAACACCCGGGCCACGGGAATGGCCAGTTGAAACGGCGCCGGCAGGTCTTCGGTGTTCAGGTTCGCGTAGTACTCCAGCCGGCAGTGCCCGTCGAGCGCGGCCACGCGGTAGTCGACGCGCATCACCATGCCTTTGGGAAACGCGCCGCCCCACATCGACACGCCCAGGTGCTTGGGCGGTTCGTAGCTGTTGATCCGCCCTTCGTAATGCGCGATGCGGCGCCCCTCGCGCACGCGGATATCGAACGTCGAACCGACGGCCCGCGGGTTTTCGCTGGTGGGCACGATCTCGATCAGCGTGGTCAACCACTGCTTTTGTTTCTCGACATTGTCGAGAAACGGCCACAGCTGCCACGCCGTGCAGCGCATCTCCTGACGATATTCAATGCGCATTCGCAAATTTCTCGGCGGTCCCGGCCGAGCCT
>CAZPED010000723.1:0-1885 GCA_964585335.1 uncultured Planctomycetaceae bacterium
TCGGGCGTGGGCTGCGCCTCGTCTTCGGGAGGCATCTCGCGGCTGTGCAGCTTTTGCGACACCTTCTCCCAAGTCTGCCGGTCGGGCACGATCCTCGCCCGGGCCAGGTACTGGTCGAGCTGCAATTCGCCCTGTTTTTCCTGGCCGGTGTGGCATTTGCCGCAGTGACGCACCAGGAACGGTTGCACCTGGTCGCGAAATTCCGCGGTCACTGCCGCTTGCGCCGCGGCCTGCGCGGCATCGGCGGCCGGTTCGTCGGCCACGGCGCGCACACTCACCACGGTTGGCGCCCAGAGTGCCATCAGCCAGAGGAGCAAGCGGCGCATCAAGCGACTCGTTGGGAAGGCGAGAATACTTGTTTGGTAGGGCAGGAAGTTCGCGGGGGCTGGCTGGCTCCATCATATCAAACCCAACGCATGCGACCAAGTTCCGTGGCGACACCAGGCCACGCTTTCCCATGCAATTACCCGGCCAGTAGCAGACGTGCCGGATATGAGGCCCGGCAGCTGCCCGCGCGAGCGTCAGGGCCCATAGCGCTCTAAATAGCGACTGACCGACACCTTGCGCGCCGTGTTCTGCGAGCTCATATAGCGCACGGTGCCAAAGATGGGCCGCTCGGGACCCCACGCGCGGTCGTAGCGCCCCAGCGTCCAGAAGATGCCGGAATATGAGTTGGGGTCGCGGCCATCCAGGGCGTACTTGTTGTTCAGCTCGATCATGACGTCGAGCGCATCCTCGGGCGTGGCGGTCCACTCGAGGATCTTTTTGCCCCAAAGCATGCGAAGGTAATTGTGCAGCCGCCCCTCGCGCACTAGTTGCCGCTGGGCGGCATTCCACAGTGGGTCGTGGGTCGCGGCGGCCGCAAACTCGGCCAATGAGTAGACGAACTGGCGGCGGTCGCGGCGGTGCTTGTCGAGCGTGGCCAGCGCCCAGACGGGGAGCGACGCGTACTGGTCGTAGTCGTCGCGGAGCTGGCACATATTGAATCCCAACTCGCGCCAGGTGATCAGCTGATCGAGAAACGCCTCGGCCGCTTCGCTCATGCCCCACCAGCCGCTTCGCTGCCCTGTGACCTTGGTTGTCAACCGCTCGGGCGACCAGTCTTCGTGCTCGACCACGCGGGCAAAAACTTCGGCGGCGGCCAGATGCCCGAAGTGCAGATACGGCGAGATGCCGCTGGCCCCTTCCGCATCTGGCTCGTTGCGCTCTTCGGGATAAGCGGCCAGACGTTGGCCAAGAAACGCAGCCAGCGCGGTTTGCGCCGCCGCGGGACCGCCACGAGCCGGCGCCGCCTTCACGTAGTGATCGATTGGCAACTGCGCCAGCCCGTCGGTCGCCAGTAGCCGCTGCAGTTCGGCCGCTGGCCAACGTCTGGCAATCGAGCTCGGCAACGGCTCGGCCGGTGGCAGCGTGGCGCCGGCAAGCGGGTCGGCCAACGGCAATTGGCCCAGGTGCGGCACCAATTGCTTTTGCAGAAAGCGGCGGAACTGAAATGCCGTGACAAAGACTTGCTCCGTGGCGCCCAGAGGCAGCAAGCCATTCGAGTCGACCGTTTCCACCAGCACTGGCAGCCGGACGGCGGCCGCGGCGATCATTCGCGGCAGAAAGAAACAGGGGTAAGTATCCGTCACCACCAGGCAAGCACGCTCGGCCAGGGCGGCGAGCAGGCCTTTGTCGGCATCGGGCGTGGGCTCGACGTAGGGATAGTAGCCTACCCCCGTTTCGGCCAGCCGCCGCTGGTTGTCGACCATCCCCTCGATGACAAACCGGTGCAAGCGCTGGCTGGCCCAGGGATAACCAACTCTCAAGGGCTCGAACACCAGCAGCGGCCGGCCCAGCTCGACCGCCCGTTCGATGGCATGTTGCATGGCAAAATTGTAGCTCG
>CAZPED010000724.1:0-1879 GCA_964585335.1 uncultured Planctomycetaceae bacterium
TGGCCGTGACGACGATCGGCAAATCCTCGGCCGCCTCTTGCGGTCGGTCGACTGGGCGAACGTCGATGCCCAGTCGCGCCGACATCCGCTCGGCGAAATCGCGCCGCTTTTGCTCATTGCGGCTATAGACGTAAGCCACGCGAATGGCCCGCACCGTGGCCACGGCTTCGAGCTGTGTTTCGGCCTGCCAGCCGGCGCCGAACAGGCCTATTTCGCTGGCGCCGCGGTCGGCCATCGATTCGACGGCCACTCCCGTGGTGGCGCCGGTCCGCAGCTGGCCTAGCCGGTCGGCCTCGACCAACGCCAGCAGGGCCCCCGTTTCGTCGTACAAGCCCACGTGGAACCGCGCGGCTTGCCGGGTGGTGGTGTATTGCTTCCAACCAACCACGCCCAGGTAAGCGGCGGCGGCGCTCATCGAGTGCAACACAATGCCAGGAGCTTGCACGCGCGAGCGGGGCATGTTTTCGGCCTCGCCGGCCGCGAGCCGCCGAAACGCTTCCTCGCACACTCCAATCGCCAGACGCATGTCGAGCAGTTGATCGACCTCGGCTTCGGTCAGATAGATCGCCGGCATGGTACTTCCACTCCGCCTAGGGGCTAGCTCGTTTCCAGTCCACTGGTGCGGGCCAAGCCTCGAACGGGCGACGGCTGACCGCGTGCTATTGCCGTTCGACGGCGGCAATCTTCTTGAAATCGTCCTTCAGCGAGCGATACAGGTCCTGGTAGATCGGGAAGGCCGCATTGTGATACTTAACGGCTTGCTTGTTGGGTGGCGTGTCCTTGACGACGCGAATCGTTGCGGAACAAGCTTCCTCGACGTTCTTGAACGCCCCCGCGCCCACCGCGGCCAGCAGCGCCACGCCATAGGCCGGGCCTTCCTCGGCATTGATCGTCACCACCTTCTGCCCAAACACGTCGGCCTGGATTTGCCGCCAGAGCGGGCTCTTCGACCCGCCCCCCGAGGCGCGAATCTGCCGCACCGGCACCCCCAGCTCCTGAATGATCGCCAGGCTGTCGCGCATTGCGTAGCTCACGCCTTCCATGATGGCCCGCACCATGTGGCCGCGCTGGTGCGCGAGCGTCAGGCCGATGAAGCACGCGCGGGCATCAGGATCGGCATGCGGCGTGCGCTCGCCAGACAGGTAGGGCAGGAAAATCAGCCCCTCGCTGCCGGGCGGAATCTTGGCGGCTTCGGCCGTCAGCGTGTCGTAAGGGTCGACCTTCGACCGCTTGGCGGCCGCGATTTCAGCCTGACACAGGCGATTGCGGAACCACTGAAAGCAGCCGCCTCCCGAGAGGCTGACGCCCATCATGTGCCACTTGCCGTGCACGGCATGGCAGAACGTGTGTAGCCGGCCGGCGGGGTCGACTTCGACCTGATCGCTATGCACGAACATGATGCCCGACGTGCCAATCGACGTCGACAACGTGCCGCGGCTGACGATGCCGTTGCCCACGGCGCCCGCGGCGCAGTCGCCAGCTCCGCCCACCACGACACAGTCGGTCGACAGCCCCAGCGCCTTGGCGGCTGCTTTGGTCAGATTGCCGGTCACCTGCTCCGACTCGTAACACTCGGCCAGCAGGCTGCGGTCCAACTCGAGCTTGCCGAGCAGTTCGGTCGACCAGTTGCGCTTGGCCACGTCGAGCAGCAGCATGCCGCTGGCGTCGCTCACGTCGGTGGCAAACTGGCCGGTCATCCGCCGCCGCACGTCGTCCTTGGGCAGCAGCACCTTGACCGTCTTGTCGAAATTACGCGGCTCGCGGTTTCGCAGCCAGAGAATCTTGGGAGCGGTGAAACCCGTCAGGGCGGGGTTGGCCACCATGCGGATCAGTTCTGACCGGCCGCCGGCGCGGCGCTCCAGTTCGTCGCATTCGGCCG
>CAZPED010000725.1:0-1869 GCA_964585335.1 uncultured Planctomycetaceae bacterium
TCGGGCACCAACGGCAGGGCGACCCAGGTCGTCCCCCCCAGGGCCCCAGCCAGATGCGCAATGGCCGTATCGCTGGTGACGACCAGGTCGAGATTCGTCATCACGGCCGCCGTGTCCATGAACGGGCCCGCGGCCTCGTCCAAGCCGTCGAGCACGGTTACCTCAAAGCCGCCCGCCAGCGTGTCGAGCTGCTCGGCGCCATAGCCCTTTTGCAAACTGATGAGGCTTACGCCCGGCTGCGCCAGCGGAGCGAAACGGCGCAGCGGTATCGAGCGGTATCGGTCACCGACGTACGACTTGCTGCCTTGCCAGGCAATGCCCACCTTCAAACCCGGGAGGTTGGCCAGCCGCGTGCGCCACTCTGCTACCAGCTCGAGGGCGGCCGCCAGGTAGGGCACCTGCCGCGGCATGGTTTCGAGCGTCGTGCCGAACAGGCCCGGCAAGCTCAGCAGCGGCACTTGCAGGTCGAATGCCGGCAGCGGTTGCCCTTTGGGCACCAACTGGCAGCAGGCGGCAATGCCCGATTGTTCGAGCAGCGGGACGAGCGCTGGTTGCACTTCGGCGATGAGGTTTGCCCCTAGCGGCGCAAGCAGCGGCAAGTAGCGGATGAACTGCAGCGTGTCGCCCAGCCCCTGTTCGGCATAGACCAGCAGCGTGCGCCCGCGGAGCGGTTCGCCGCGCCAGCGCGGCTGGTCGAACGTGCGGCGGGCGAACTCGGGGCACGCGGTGCGGTACTCATAGTCGGGCCAGCCCTCGACAAAGCGCCCGGCCGCCAGGTCCAACAGCGAACGGTTATAGCGGGCCTGGTCGTAGTCGGGCTTCACGCGCAGCGTCTGGTCGTAGCAGATCAGCGCCTCGTCGATGCGGCCCTGCGTCTTGAAGACGTTGCCCAGGTTGTTAAGCGCCTCGGGCGAGTCGGGCTGAAGTTCGAGCACGTGCTGAAAGCACTCGATGGCCTCCTCGAAGCGGCCTTGCAGCCGGTACAGGCTGCCCAGGTTGTTGTACGCCTGCACGTGGTTGGGCCTGGCGGCAATGGCCTGCTCGTAGGAGCGGATCGCCGCTTCCGCCTGGCCTTGTTGCTGCGACACGACCCCCAGGTTGAAGTGCGCCTGCGATAGCCGGGGTTCGATTGCCAGCGCCTGCTGGAGCGCCTGCCGGGCTTCGGCGTACTGGCCCTGTTCCATCAGCGCGCCCCCCAGGTTGCAATGCGCGCCGGCGTAGCGGGGATCGATTGCCAGCGCGCGGCGGTAGCAGGCCAGGGCGTCGTCGTAGCGTTTCTGCAATTGCAGTAGCGCCCCCAAGTTGTTCTCGGCCAGAGCCAGCCGCGGGTCGAGCTGAAGCGCGCGCCGGTAAGCCGCGATGGCGTCGTCGACCTGGCCCATCTCGGCCAGCAGCGCGGCCAGATTGTTGTGGGCCAGTGCCGAGGCCGGGTCGGCCTCGATTGCCTGCCGATAGGCGGCAGCCGCCTCAGTCTGCTGGTTCAGGGCATGCAGCGCCGCGCCCAGGTTGAAATAAGCGTGCGAGAAAGTCGGCAGCAAAACGATGGCCTGCCGATAACACTCGGCCGCTTCGGCATATTTTTGCTGCGCGGCCAGAATGCCCCCCAGCGTGTTGTGGGCAATGGCAAAGCCGGGCTGCAGCCGCAACGCCTGGCGCGCCGAGGCTTCGGCCGCCGGCAACTGGCCCAGTGCTCGATAGACTTCGGCCAGGTGATTGTGAAAGGCGCTCTGGTGACCGTCGATGCGGATGGCCCGGGTAATGCACTCGAGCGCCGCGACCTGGTCGTGCCGTGCGTGAGCTACCAGGCCGAGCAGGTGCCAGGCGTCTGCCGATTGCGGCTCACTCGCCAGCACCTGCCGATACAAGCGT
>CAZPED010000726.1:0-1864 GCA_964585335.1 uncultured Planctomycetaceae bacterium
CGCACCAGGCAAGGCAGCCGCAGCCCAGCGTCGTACGTCGTCGTCTTTGCGCCCGGAAACGGCACGCCGTTATCCGAAATAAAGATCAGCAACGTATCGTCCCAACGGCCCGCGTCTTTCAGCAGTTGTACTAACCGGCCCACGCCCGTATCGACACGCGACACGGCCTGATAGTACTGGGCCAGCTCGGCTCGGCACTGCGGTGTATCGGGCAGGAACGGCGGCACGATGACCTCGCTCGGCTGGTACCGAACCTCGTCGACGCCCGGGTGCTCGCCTTCGTTGCCAAATAAGTTGGGCTCGTACGGCTTGGGCCCGGTCTTTCCGCTGCGATGCGGATCAGTCGTGCAAAAGTAGAGAAAGAAGGGACGCTGATCCTGTGCCGCGATCACGTCGCGGCAGCGATCGGCCATCTGCACACCGTTGCGCGGGTCGCCTTTCAATACCGTCTCGAACGGATACGCCGACTCGGGAGCGACGTGAAACTTGCCGATGCGCGCCGTGCGATAGCCCGCCTGGCTCAGTCGGGCCGGCAGCGAGCGAATGGCGTCGAACGAGCTGAAGTGGTGGTCGGCATGCTGCAAGCCGTACTGGCCGTTGGCATGATTGTGCATGCCGCTCAGAATCACTGAGCGGCTGGGGCTGCAACTGGCCGTCGTGGCAAAGGCATGCGTAAACAACGTGGCGTCGGCGGCCAGAGCGTCGAGATGGGGCGTCTTGACCGCTGGGTTGCCGTAGCAGCCCAGGTCGAGACCCAAATCGTCGGCCACAATCAGCACCACGTTCTTGCCCGCGGCCCAGGCCGGAGCACATGCGCAGATCAACGTGAGCCAAGCCGCAATAAGTTGTCGTGCCATTCGTCTACCTGGTGGGTTAGTTGCAACAGTCGACAAGCGATTCATCGGAGATCGAGCCACAGTTGCGCGACGGCGTTTGCGTCCGCGCTACCGGCATGCTCGCGCCATTGCACGATCTGCAAGCGAACGGGCAGCTCCGCTCCGCGCCGCGATTGGTAGCCGGCCAGTCCATTTTGCCCGCTGGCAAATGCCAGTTCCAGTCGCAGGTCTGCTGCGGGACCATAAAACCGGAGCGTCGGCGGCCGGTCTGCCGGGGCGTGTGCCACGAGCAGCTGGCGCTCGTCCGCTTGCAGCCAGTCAGCAATCGCCGGCGCTTTCACCGCAAGTTTTGCCAGGTCGTAGTGCGACAGCAACTCGGTCAACGAACCCGTGGTCGAGTGCAGTAGTTGAAAGTCGGCTGCCACCTTGCCCGCGTCGGCTAGCGAGACCACGCCGGGTCGCTCGCGCGGGGCGATTTCCGCCGCGGCCAGGCCATGCACTTCCAGTGCGGCGAGGGACGCTTGGAACGCCGACCGTTGCGAGTCCGTGATCCATCCGTACGCCGTCATTGACGCTAAACGGCGCTTGGCAATCGCACGACTGAATGCCACGTACGACACCAGCGGCGTGCGGTCGACTTCGCCAGGCTCTTTCCACACGCCCAACGGTCGATCGAGGAACAGGGCCGTGCCCAACTCCCGCAGTTCGGCCGCCGACGCCAGGTCGGCCAGGCTTTGCTCGAAGATTGGCCGGGTGACGGCACCGAGCAGGCTTTCGACACTCTCGCCTGCGAATAATTGCCGCCGCCGTTTTGCCGGTTGAAGAATCTGCTCGTCCGGCACACGCGAGTGCGGCGCCGGCAGCACGCGGCTGTTCTCGCCCATCGACGTCGGCGCGTCGGGCACGCGATGCCCTTCATATTGCTTGCGCAGCAGACACGCCTGGCGCAAAGCACGGCGGCGGACGCGCAGGCGAGTTTCGTTGACGCTACCCGATGACTCGGCGGCCAGCTCTGGCTGTTGCTCGAG
>CAZPED010000727.1:0-1855 GCA_964585335.1 uncultured Planctomycetaceae bacterium
TGACGGCCGACTGGAGCCATTTGCCGTACGACGTGCTGGCCCGCATCTCGACGCGTATCATTAACGAGGTACGGGGCGTCAACCGCGTGGTGTACGACATCAGCTCGAAGCCCCCCGCCACGATCGAGTGGGAGTAGCGCCAGCGCAACGCGCGCGAGCGCGGCGGGCCCCCTAGGCCCGAGCGGCACGAGGCGCCCGCCGGCCCCGGATCCGAACCTCGAACACATCGCTGGCCCCGCGGGAATCGTGCAACGATCACGGCTTCCGCAAACGGGCCAGGAATAAGAACAGAAAAACTTCTTCAAGGCACACAAGCAATGGGCAAGCAATACATCTACCAGATCGCGGAAATGACCAAGAAACACGGTCAACGCGAAGTGCTCAAGAACATCTGGCTGGCCTTTTACCCCGGCGCCAAAATCGGCGTGCTGGGCCGCAACGGCTCGGGCAAGAGCACGCTGCTGCGGATCATGGCCGGCCAGGACCGCGACTTCGACGGCGAGGCCAAGCTCACCTCGGGCTTTACCGCCGGCTACCTGCCGCAAGAGCCGCAGCTTAACCCGCAGAAGGACGTTTGGGGCAACGTCGAGGAAGCCGTCGAACCGACGCGCAAGATCCTGCGTCGCTTCGATGAAATCAACGCGCGCCTGGGCGAGGACATGAGCCCCGAGGAAATGGATAAGCTGCTGGCCGAACAGGCCAAGGTGCAGGACCTGATCGAGGCCCACAACGCCTGGGAACTCGACCGGCAGATCGAAATCGCCATGGATGCGATGAACCTGCCGCCGGGCGATGCCGACGTGACCAAGCTCTCGGGCGGCGAGCGCCGCCGCGTGGCGCTGTGCAAGATTCTGCTCGAAAGGCCCGACCTGCTGTTGCTCGACGAGCCGACGAACCATCTGGACGCCGAGAGCATCGCCTGGCTCGAACGCCATCTGGCCGAATACACCGGCACGGTCGTGGCCGTGACGCACGACCGGTACTTCCTCGACAACGTCGCCGGCTGGATCCTGGAGCTCGACCGCGGCCAGGGCATTCCCTGGGAAGGCAATTACTCCTCGTGGCTCGAACAAAAGCGGGACCGGCTGGCCAAGGAAGAGAAGGCCGCCTCGGCCCGGCAGAAAACCCTGGCCCGCGAGCTGGAGTGGATTCGCATGGCCCCGCGGGCTCGCCAGGCCAAAAACAAGGCGCGTATCAGCGCTTACGAGGCCCTGGCCGCCGAACAGGAAAACGACCGCGAGCAGGAGCTGGAAATCCAGATTCCGGCCGGCAAGCACCTGGGCGACCTGGTGGTCGAGGCCAAGAACATCAGCAAGGGCTACGGCGACAACCTGCTGATCGACAACCTCAGCTTCCGCCTGCCGCCAGGAGGCATCGTGGGGGTGATCGGCGCCAATGGCGTCGGCAAAACCACGCTGTTCCGCATGCTGCTCGGCCAGGAAAAGCCCGACTCGGGCGATTTCCGCGTCGGGCCCACAGTCGAGTTCGGTTACGTCGACCAGACGCGTGACGCGCTGAAGCCCCAGAACACGGTGTACGACGAAATCTCCGGCGGTCACGACACGCTGGAAATGGGAAATCGCAAGGTGAACAGCCGCGCCTACGTGGCCCGCTTCAATTTCTCGGGCCAGGACCAGCAGAAAAAAGTGGGCGACCTCTCGGGCGGCGAGCGCAACCGCGTGCACCTGGCCAAGCTTCTGCGCTGTGGCTGCAACGTGCTGCTGCTCGACGAACCGACGAACGATCTCGACGTCGACACGCTACGGGCCCTGGAAGAGGCGATCGTCAACTTTGCCGGCTGCGTGGTCGTGATCAGCCACGACCGCTGGTTCCTCGATCGCGTGGCCACGCACAT
>CAZPED010000728.1:0-1834 GCA_964585335.1 uncultured Planctomycetaceae bacterium
CTGGAAACGGGCAAGATCCGTAGCGAGGCCGTGGGCGAAGTGCAGGAGATGATTGACATTTGCGACTTTGCCGTGGGGCTTAGCCGGCAACTCTATGGGCTGGCGATCGCCAGCGAGCGCCCCGGGCATCGGCTGGCCGAGCAGTGGCATCCGCTGGGGCCGGTGGGCGTCATTTCGGCGTTCAACTTTCCGGTCGCTGTTTGGGCTTGGAACGCCATGTTGGCACTGGTTTGCGGCGATACGCTGATTTGGAAGCCCTCGGAAAAGACGCCACTGTGCGCGCTCATGTGCCATCAGGTGGTGCTGCGCGCACTCGGCGAAATGCCTGGTTTGCCACCCGGAATTGTCAACGTCGTGATCGGCAACGGTCCGGAAGTTGGCCACGCCCTGGCTGCCGATCGGCGAGTGCCGCTCATCTCGGCCACGGGCGCGACGTCCATGGGGCGCGCCGTGGCACAAACGGTTGCCCAGCGACTCGGCCGTTCGCTTTTGGAGCTGGGAGGCAACAACGCCGCCATCGTCGCGCCGTCGGCCGACCAGGAACTGGCCCTGCGAGCAATCGTGTTCGCCGCCGCCGGCACCTGCGGGCAACGGTGTACCACGTTACGACGATTGATTGTGCACCGCCAATTGGCCGACGTTTTGCTGGCCCGGCTCAAAGGGGCTTACCAGCAACTGCCGATCGGCGATCCCCTGCAGGCGGGCACGCTTGTTGGTCCGCTGATCGACGAGCGGGCAGGGAGGCAAATGGCCGCCGCGCTCGAAGCGGCCCGCGCGCAAGGGGGCACGGTACATGGCGGCGAGCGGGTTACGCAGGGAGTGCCGGCGGGTGGCTATTACGTCCGTCCGGCGATTGTCGAAATTGCGCCTACGGCGCCCATCGTTCAGACCGAGACGTTCGCTTCCATTCTGTACTTTCTTCGCTACGATTCGTTAGCCGAGGCGATCGCCATCAACAACGCCGTGCCACAAGGGCTGGCCTCGGCGATCTTCACGACCGACGTCCGCGAAGCCGAACTGTTTTGCTCCGCGGTCGGTTCCGACTGCGGGATCGTTAACGTAAACATCGGCACCAGCGGCGCCGAAATTGGCGGCGCCTTCGGCGGCGAGAAGGAGACCGGCGGCGGCCGCGAGTCGGGCTCCGATGCCTGGAAGAACTACATGCGGCGGGCCACCAACACGGTGAACTACTCCAACCAGCTGCCGCTCGCGCAAGGCATCAAGTTCGATGTGTAGTTCTGTCTGCGAGCGCTCGTGTATCGGGGCGACAGCCCGCGCATTATCGGCGATCGACTAGAGCAACTGCTGTGCGAGCGCAAACGCGCCGAGCACACCCGACTGGCTGCCCAAGCCGGGCGGCACGATGTAGTGGTCGATGTCTTCCAGGATGTCGGGCGACTGCACGTATCCGTTCAGGCGCTGTTGCACGCTGCCGCGAATCAGCGGAAAAAGTGGCTCGTGCGCCATGACGCCGCCTCCCAGAATGATCCGCCGGGGCGAGAGCGTGCAAACCAGGTTCACAAGCGCCCAAGCCAGGTAGTTCGCTTCCAGCGCCCAGGCCGGATGGCCAGCAGGCAGCTGATCGCCGGGGACTTGCCAGCGGGCCTGCATTGCGGGGCCACAGGCCAGCCCCTCCAGGCAATCGCCGTGGTAGGGGCAATGGCCCGGATAAGGATCGGCGGCCAGGTCGTGCGGCACGCGCATATGGCCCATCTCGGGGTGGATCAAGCCGTGCATCAGTTTGCCACCTACCAACCCGCCCCCACCAATACCGGTGCCGATCGTCACGTAAATCAAGTCGTCGAGCCCCTGGCCGGCGCCCCAGCGCCATTCC
>CAZPED010000729.1:0-1828 GCA_964585335.1 uncultured Planctomycetaceae bacterium
GTGGGCGCGGCCCCGCACTTGTCGTGCGAGACGCCGCCGACTCACTCGGCGGTCGACTTGTTGCTTACGCTCGACGGTGAAGCGGAAACGGCCCCGCTCATGGCCGGTGTTCCAATCGGGCTCATCGCGAGGCAATTCGCACCCCTCAAGCTGAGCGCAGCCGATCACGCTGATTTGCCCACGCTTTCGCCCGACCGCGACGGATTCTGATCTAACTTGCCGCCGTCGTGTTCAATCGCTCGGGCTGCACAGTAAGTAAAATTCCCGGCACTAAAAAGTGGACATTGGTGCTAGCCGTGCTATTCTGAGGTCGATCCAGGCATCAGGGCATCTCAACATTGTTCTGACAGCATTGACCGAACGACGGCAGCCCGGACCACGGACTGCAAGCTGATAAGTCCGCGAGCCGCCCGGCGGCTCGATCGTTAACTAGGCCAATTGTCACGAGCGCCCTCGCGGCGAGCGTTGTGGTGGGCCACTTGTCGGCCTGCCAGGGCTTCGCCCGGCCAAAGGCGCCCAACTGTGGGAGGTGCCTATGCGGCGATCTGTCAGCACTGCTCCAATTCGCCAGGCGGCGCCGGCCATTGCCAGTCCGGCGATCTCTGGCAACGCGTCCGCTGTCTCGCTGGGCCGTCCTATCGCGTCGGCCGTCCGTCCTTGGCATCGTTTCGTGCTGCGGCGATTGCTGACCATGGCCGGCCGCCCGCAGCTGAAAGCGGCTCTGTGGGACGGCCAGGAAATCTGCACGTCGGCGCTGCAACCACTGGGCACCCTGGTCGTAAACAGTCCTCAGGCGCTGTGGAGGATGGCGCTCAATCCCTTCATGCAGTTTGGCGAGGCCTACGCCAGTGGCCAGCTCGATGTGCGCGGCGACCTGGTCGAAGCACTGCTGGCGATCGACCGTTCGCTCCGCATCTCGAAGAGCGCCGGGCTTCTGTATGAACTGCTGGCTGGCTGGCTGCGGATGCCGCGTTGGAACTCGCTGGCCGCCTCGCGCGACAATGTCCACCATCACTATGACATCGGCAACGACTTCTACCGGCTGTGGCTCGACGACCAGCTGGCCTACACCTGTGCATACTTCCCGAGCCCCGGCGCCACGCTCGAAGAAGCCCAACTTGCCAAGTTCGAGCACGTTTGCCGCAAGGTCGATCTGCGGCCCGGCCAACGCGTCGTCGAGGCCGGATGCGGCTGGGGCGGGCTGGCCCTCTACATGGCTCGCCGGCACGGCGTCACGGTCGACGCCTATAACGTCTCGCGCGAGCAAATCGCCTATGCTCACGCGCGGGCCGAGGCCGAAGGACTCCAAGACCGGGTGCGGTTCATTCTCGACGACTGGCGCAACATTCGCGGCCGCTACGACGCTTTCGTTTCCGTGGGCATGCTCGAACACGTCGGCCTGGCCAACTACCACAAACTGGGAGCGGTGATTGATCGTTCGCTGGTCGACCACGGCAGAGGACTGATCCACTCGATCGGCCGGAACAAACCGGCGCCGATGGACCCCTGGATCGAGCGGCGCATCTTTCCCGGCAGTTACGCACCGTCGCTGGCCCAAATGATGTCGATCTTCGAACCCTGGGAGCTTTCGGTGCTCGACGTCGAGAACCTGCGGCTGCACTACGCCCAAACGTTGCGGCACTGGTTGGCCCGCTTCGAGCAATCGGTCGAGCGCGTGGCCCAGATGTTCGACCAGCGGTTCGTGCGCACCTGGCGGCTGTACCTGGCCGGCTCGGTGGCGGCTTTCGAGGCCGGCGGCCTGCAGCTATTCCAGGTCGTGTTTGCCCGCCGGGCCGACAATTCGATTCCGCCAACCCGGCAGCGGCTT
>CAZPED010000730.1:0-1827 GCA_964585335.1 uncultured Planctomycetaceae bacterium
GACCAGTACGGTGTTCAGGCCGATGGCCTCGAAGATCTGCGCCCCGCGATAGCTGTGCTGCGTCGAGATGCCACTCTTCGACATCACCTTGAGCAGCCCCTTGCCGATTGCCTTGATGTAGTTCTTTTCCAGCTTCTCGTAAGTGAACGTGGAAGGAATCTGGCCGTCGGCCAGCATCTGCTTGAGCGTGGCCAGCGCCAGATACGGGTTCACCGCGCCGGCGCCGTAGCCGGTCAGCAGGGCGAAATGATGCACTTCGCGGGCCTCGCCCGTCTCGACGATCAAACCGCAGCGGGTGCGGCTCTCTTCGCGCACCAGGTGGTGGTGAACGCCGCTCGTGGCCAGCAGGGCCGGAATGGGCACCAGCTCGGCATTCACGCCGCGGTCCGAGAGAATTAAAAGCGTCACGCCTTCGGCGATGGCCTGCGAGGCTTCGCGGCGCAGCTCGTCCATCCGCTGCCGCATGCCCTCGGCGCCTGCGCTGCGCGGAAACAGCGTCGAGAGCGTGCGACTCTTAAGGCGATTGCCATTCAGCTGGCGAATCTGCTCCAGCTCGGTGTTGGTCAGAATCGGTTGTTCCAGCCGCAACAGCCGGCATTGATCGGGCGTTTCGGCCAGCAGGTTGCCTTCCGAGCCGATGGTCGTCACGAGCGAAGTGATGATCTCTTCGCGAATCGCGTCCAACGGCGGATTGGTCACCTGGGCGAACAGTTGCTTGAAGTAGTTGTAGAGCAACTGCGGCCGGTTGGAGAGAATCGCCAGCGGCGTGTCGTTGCCCATCGAGCCGATGGCTTCCTGGCCATCGGTGGCCATCGGCGCCATCAGAATCTTCAGATCCTCGAGCGTGTAGCCGAACGTGCGCTGCAGCTTCAGCAGCGGCTCGTCCAAATGGCCGTTCACCGGAGCAATCGCCGGCAGGTCGGCCAGCTTGAGCAGATTCTGGTCGAGCCACTGCCGATAGGGCCGCTTGGCGGCCAGCCCACGCTTGATTTCGCTGTCGGTGATGATGCGGCCCTGGGCCGTGTCGATCAGGAACATGCGGCCGGGGCGCAGGCGGCCCTTCGATTCGACTTCCTCGGGCGGAATATTGAGCACGCCGGCTTCCGAGGCCATGACGACCAGGCCCCCTTTGGTCACCCAGTAGCGGCTCGGACGCAAGCCGTTGCGATCGAGCAGCGCGCCCATCAACGTGCCGTCGGTAAAAGCAATCGAGGCCCGGCCGTCCCACGGCTCGAGCAGGCACGACTGGTACTCGTAGTAGGCCTTGAGCTCGTCCGACATGCTCTCGTGGTTCTGCCACGGCTCGGGAATGAGCATCGACATGGCCTCGGGCAGCGAGCGACCGGTGAGCACCAACAGCTCCAGCGCGTTGTCGAACGTGGCCGAGTCGCTGGCACCGAACACGCAGATCGGGCAGATCTTCTTCAGGTCGTCGCCGTATTTCTCGCTGGCCAGCATGCTCTCGCGGGCATGCATCCAGTTGAGGTTGCCTCGCAGCGTGTTGATTTCGCCGTTATGGGCCATGTAGCGGAAAGGATGCGCCAGGTCCCAGGTGGGAAACGTGTTGGTGCTGTAGCGCTGATGCACGAGCGCCAAGGCCGACACGAAGCGCTCGTCGGCCAGATCGGCATAGAACCGCTCGACCTGGTCGGCCAGCAGCAGGCCCTTGTAGATGATCACGCGCGACGACAGGCTGGGCACGTAGCAATACTGCTTTTGCGCCAGCGAGCTTTCGGCAATCTCGTTGGCGTGCCGCTTGCGAATCACGTACAGCTTCCATTCCAACATGTCGGGCGGAGTGTTCTTGCCGCGGGCGATGAACACCTG
>CAZPED010000731.1:0-1809 GCA_964585335.1 uncultured Planctomycetaceae bacterium
CACGTGCTGGATCGTGGCGGCATCGCCCATCTCGGTCAGCCGCAACACGCCTTCGTCCTCGGCCAACTGGTAGCTGTGACGCTGCTGGGGGCTGAGCTCGACGTCGGCGTCGCGAAACATTTTGGGGGGCAGCTCGGTCAGCACCTTGTCTTTGGTGCGGCGCAACACGTAGTCGGCCGCCGCCTGGCCCATCCGTCGCGGCTTCATCGCGTCGTTCAGATAGCCGGGGGCCAGGAACTCGAAAATACCCACCAGGTCTTGCGGGCTGTTCTCGACCGGCGTGCCGGTGAGGGCCCAGCTGCGGCTGCGGGGAATCGATCGCACGCACTGGCTGGTCGAGCTGCCCCGGTTTTTGATGCGCTGGGCTTCGTCGAGCACGACCAGGTCGAACTTCAGATCGAGGCTGGCCATCACGTCGCGGTCGCGCTGTACGACTTCGTAGTTGGCCACCTTGACGGGCATGTCGGTTTGCTGCCACTGCCAGCGGCGTTTGCCCTGTTCGCCTTCGATGACGGCCAGCGGCAGCTCGGGGGCCCAGGTGGCAAATTCGCGCTGCCAGTTAGTCACCAGCGGCTTGGGGCACACCAAGAGCACGCTGTTGAGCTGCCCCGAGTGCAGCAGCAGCCGCACGGCCGTGATGGCCTGCATGGTTTTTCCCAGTCCCATTTCGTCGGCCAGGATGGCGGCATACCGCGGGTACAGAAACGCGACCCCTTCGAACTGGTAGGGGAACGGATGAAACGGGAATGCCAGCGAGCAGTCGCCGATCAGCGATTCGAGTGACGGCTGCAGCATGTAGAACAGCCGGTCTTCGAGCTTCACTACGTCGCCCGGCGGCTTGATGCGCGTGCGGGCGGCCGCGGCGCTGGCCGGCGGCGAGGGCTCGCTGGCGGGAGTCGCGGGAGCGCCAACTTGGGGCACGCCCACGGCCGCTTTGGCACGCCAGCCGTCGGTCAGGCCGAACCGGAAACTAGTGACCTTGATCTTGGGAGGCACGATCGGCAGCGACACCGCGCCGGCCAGCCGATCGGCGAATCGAGCGCTGGATAGTTGTGGGCGCGGCGCTGCCAGCGCGTCGGCCAACATCGGGTTGTCGGCTGGCAGGATCTCGATTTGCGTGCGGAAACTATGCGCGCTGATCGAGAGCGCCGGAGTCCAGGTCAGACCAGTGCCCGCGGTGGCGTCCAGGTTGGTCATGCGATTGCTTGATGAGCGAAGGGACAGGTTGCGTCGCGGCGAGCAGTCGGCCGCGCGGTTAGTTGCGTGCGACTTTGTGAGCTTCTTCGACGGCTTCGCGAATGCGCTCGAACGGTTCGCGGAGGTCGAAGTTGGCCAGCCCTTCGAGGCGCTGGGTGATCGCCTGGCGGTCCGCGTCGCGACCGCCGCCAACGGCCAGGCGGTTGGCGCCGATTTCGAAGGTGTGCAATTGCGCTAACTTGCGGTGCGGCGGGTCGACGCGCCAGCCTTGCCGCGGCGACGCTGGCGCCGCGTCGCCGGCCGACTCGGCCCCCAGCACCAGCGCCACGGGCAGCGGCACATACTCGCGGACACTCAGGGCGCGCTCGACGTCGGTACACACGGCCAGCGGCGTTACCGAACTTTTGGAGAGCAGCGTCTGGCCAATTTGTTCGCCGTAGAGATACGACTCGAGCGTGGGGCCAAACAGGATCTGCTGGGCGCGGTTCGGCTTCACCGGGGCCGTGCAGTGGAACTCCAGCGGCCGGCCGGCGGTGTTCAGCACCAAGTAGCCGCCCACCAGGCCGTGTTGGTCGTGTTCGAGCACGGTGAAGAAACCGAGAGCCTCTTGCG
>CAZPED010000732.1:0-1807 GCA_964585335.1 uncultured Planctomycetaceae bacterium
TCCTCGGGCAAGTGATCGGGCAACCGGGCCGCCGGCGTATCGGGCTCGAGCGAATAGCTGAACACGCCCAGTCGCTCGAAGCGCTGCTGACGCACGAACTCGACCGCCTCGTCGAACTGCTCGTCGGTTTCGCCCGGAAAGCCGGTGATCATCGTGGTCCGCATCACCAGGTTCTTGATCTTGGCCCGCAGCTTGTCGAGCAAGGCCTCGGTCGAGCGGCGGTCGACGCGGCGCTGCATCCGCCGCAACATCGTGTCGTTGATGTGCTGCAGCGGCATGTCCAAGTACGGAATGATCTTGCGGCTGCCGGCAATCCGCTCGACCAGCGCGTCGTCGAAGTACATCGGGTACAGGTACATCAGCCGGATCCACTCGAGCCCCCGCACCTCTTCGAGTTTGCCCAGCAACTCGGCCAATCGCGGCTGGCCGTACAGGTCGAGGCCGTAATAGGTCGTGTCCTGGGCCACGATCACCAGCTCGCGCACGCCGTCGGCGGCCAGCTCCGTGGCCTCGGCCACCACTTCTTCCATGGGCTTCGTGGCATGCTTGCCGCGCATCTTCGGAATGGCGCAAAACGTACACAGCCGGTCGCAGCCTTCGGAGATCTTGAGAAACGCGAAATGCCGGGGGGTGATCCGCAGCCGGTTGCGGTCGTCGAGCGGGCGCGACGGCGCGGGTTGAAACACGCTCCGCTGCTCGTCGAGTCCGAAGACCAGCCGGTCGGCCACCTTGGTCACTTGCTCGCGGCCGAACACGCCCACCAGGTGATCGATGTCGGGATGCGTTTCCAGCAGCTTTTCTTTCTCGCGCTCGGCCAGGCAGCCCGAGACGATCACGCCGCGGATGTCGCCCCGCCGTTTGAGCTCGAGCATTTCGCGAATCGTGGCGAACGATTCGTCGCGAGCCCGCTCGATAAAGCCGCAGGTGTTGACCACGACGAAGTCGGTGCCCACCGGATCGCTGACGAGCTGGTAGCCGTCGAGCTGCAACAGCCCCAGCATTCGTTCGCTGTCGACCAGGTTCTTGGGACAGCCGAGGCTGACGAACGAATAGGTACCCTTGGCCTGGCCGGCGGCACGCGGCTGCTGGCCTGCCTGGGGCGTGGCTTGCGACGAGTCGAGAATGGGCAAAGGCTGCGTCACGATCGCGTATTTCTGCGGTCCATCGCGGTCCGCGGCAGAGGGAACGGCGCCCCAGCGGCTTGGGCCGTCGGGCGGACATGGTGGTCTAGCTCATCCTATCCGAAGGCCGTCAGGGTTTCGAGGGCCAGAAATTCGCCTCCCGGCGGCCAGAGCCCTCTGCCGGCAAGCAATGCGGAGGCGATCGCTGATGGGTCTTGATGGCAAGTCGCGCTGGATCGATTCGGCTGCTTGCCTGGGTGAAACGAGCTGGGTAGTATACACGTGTTCACTAATGCCGTTCCGCCGGGGGTGCGAAGCAATGCTCCCTGAACTGACTCTGGATGAGTACGGCGCCGCGCTCGATGAAATCGCGCGCGTGCTGCTCGACGAAGTCTATTGGACCTGCCCTCCTGTCGATGCTTTGACTCTGGGTCGGCAACTGGGACTGACCGTCGCTTGGGATGGCGCCCAGGCAGGCCGGGGGCGCATGGTGCGGTTGGGCGGCGTGGGCGGCGGCGCGGCACTGGCGTCGATTCTCATTCGCCCCGACCCCCGGCCCGAGCGCTTGCAATGGGCCGTGGCCCACGAAATTGGCGAGAGCCGCGCCGCAGAAGTGTTCGACTACCTGGGCGTCGACCCGCAGCACATGCTCGACGGCCATTGCACGCGCCAGACGTGGCCAGTCG
>CAZPED010000733.1:0-1805 GCA_964585335.1 uncultured Planctomycetaceae bacterium
CGCTTGCCCGACGCAAGCTGCCCGGACGCCACGTTTATGTTTGGATCGCCTCCGCTTTTGAAGTGGAAGACCGGCGTTCAAGGTGACGTGCCGTGCATCCTGCCGGAAACGGCGGCCCGCGTGCCGCGTCAAGCCGTGACCGCCAGTGCCAATATGCCCTTGGGGCGCAAGACGACGCGAGGAACCAGCAAGCGATGACTCGCCGGCCGAACCCATTAACGTCCTGGGCCAATCAGGCCGCGACCTTGGCCTTGCTCTGCGCAGGGCTGTGTTCGTGCCGATCGTTGCCGGCGGGCAAATCACCCGTCAGCGCCGAAGTGATTGGCACGCCGCCGCGAGCCGATGCGGTTCAGGCCGCCATCGAACCGGTCGAGGCCGTGCCGGTCGAGCCGGTTTGCAACACCGGCGAGCTGCCGCTACCACAGGGCTGCGCCTCGCCTTGGGCGCCACCTGGCATCGCCGGCCCCTGGCCGCATGACGAATACCTGCTCGACGGTGGCGACCGCGACGCCCAGGTCAACGTCGGCGCCCGGCGCGAGATCCGAGGTTTGGAACTCGAAGATACCGTGGCCGTTTACGACACCTACCACGGCACGACCTGCATCGAGCCGAGCAACCGGGTCTGCCTGTATGCCCCGCGTTTCGCCGCGGTGCGCAAGGTCGACAGCCTGGTGCAGAACCTGCAGAACGAGCAGCCCATTGGCGTCGACGCGCCAGTGATTGCCCACCTCAACCAGGAAGACCAGCTGGCCACGACCACGGTGCAGCCGATTCAACCGGTGGGCCACATTGCCACGCGGCAGCCCAGCCTGGAACGCGTCGAAGAAGGCGTGCTGCCGGCCATCAGCCGGTTGCCGATCATGGCTATCGATGGCGGGTTCGCCACGTATGAAAACCTCCGCGTCATCCGCCAGGGCGTATTCGAAGACGCCGAAAAAGCAATGCTGCTCGAATCGGTTCAGGCGGCGATTGCCTGGACCCATAAGCAAGCCGTGCAAGTGACGCTCGATGGCCGGGCAGCCGTCGACGTCACCGGCGACCAACGGGCTCAGGCCACGTTCCGCGTCGACGAGCCGAATCATCCCTGTCTGCGGGTGATCAAAATCGCCTCGAAGAAGACCGCCAAGCCCGGCGAAATCGTGGATTTCACGATCCGCTTCGACAACACGGGCGACCAGGCCATCAAGCACGTCACGCTCGTCGACAACCTGACCACGCGGCTCGAATATGTTCCGGGCACGGCGCAAAGCAGCCGGCAGGCGGAATTCAACACCGAGGTTAACGAAGGCGAGTCGCTCGTCTTGCGGTGGGAATTCACCGAACCGTTGCCGGCCGGCGCTGGCGGCCTCGTCCGGTTCCACTGCCGCGTTCGGTAGCCCTGCGATCTCGCTTGACCGCGCAGAGCGCCCCGCGAGCGCGTGTCACGTACCGGCTACCACGGCCGGACTCATTTCCCGCTGACGACGACTGCATTAAGATAAGCCCGGCGGTTTATCTTCCGAGGCGCGTTTGCGGAGCCAGACCATGCAGTTAGCGGGGAAAGCGGCAATCATCACGGGTGGCGGCACGGGCGTCGGACGGGCCACGGCCTTGCGGCTGGCCCAGCAGGGTTGCTCGGTGCTGATCAACTACTCCAAGTCGAAGGACGAGGCGGAACAGACCGCCGCGGAAGTTAGCGCACTTGGCGCTCGCGCGCTGGCCTATCAGGCCGACGTGGCCGACGACGACGCCTGTCGGGCCATGGTGGCGGCCGCCGTGCAGGCATTTGGCCGCGTCGACATTCTGATGAATAACGCCGGCACGAC
>CAZPED010000734.1:0-1794 GCA_964585335.1 uncultured Planctomycetaceae bacterium
ACGAGGCCTATCGGCAGGTAATCGACCACGTGACGGCGATCATTGGCGCCGACCCGGCCGTCAGGCACGACGCGCCGTTCCTGATCGGGCTGGGTCTGGGCGATCAAAGGAACGGCGCGTTGGCCGACCGCATGGCCAGCGCGGCGCGGGGAGCCGGCACGGCCTGCGACAAGGTGGGGGTGCCCTACGGAACCGATGCCGCCGCGATAGCCGCCGCCGGCGTTCCCTCGATTGTCTTCGGGCCCGGTTCGATCGACCAAGCGCACACGGCCGACGAGTGGCTGGAGCTCAACCAATTGGCTCAAGCCAGCGAAGCGCTCTATCAGTTCGGCCGTAGCGGTTGGTAATCGTCGAGCCCGCGCGACGTCTGGTGTGCGCACGGTCCGGCGGTGAGCCAGCAGCGTGCTTGGCCTGGCGGCCCCCCGGCGCCAGGCCTCGCACTGAAATGCTGCTTAGAACGTGTCGAGCATGAAGTGATGCCCCGAGTGGTACAACGCCCCTTCGGGATACATGTTGTGCCACTGCTTGTTGTACACCGGCACCCGCATTTCGGCCGGATAGCGGTGATACAGGTCGTTGGAGCTCTGGTAATACTCGCTCGACCAGAAGTTTTGCGGATAGTAGACGTACGGGTAGTGGTACAAGCGGTTCCAGTCGCGGGTACTGTACGAGCGTCCCCACTGCCGGCCAAAAGCCTGTTGAGCCTGGGCTTCTTCCGTGGCCAGCAGCACGCTCAAACCCGCCGCGCACAGGAGCGCAAGCAGAGTCCGGCGAATCATCGAAATCCCCCCTGAATGTTGCCAAGTGTCGCTGAACCGCGAACTTCAGAGCGCGAGGCGTCTGAGCGGGCTGCGGTCGCTGCTTGGGTCTAGATACAGCATCGGCCGACCTTACAGCCGGCATTGAGGGAATATTCCATAGAACCGCTAGAGTCCGCCATGCTGGACGACTTGCTGGGACAGCGGTCAATCTGCTGGCAGCGCTCTAAGACCAAGGGCCGCGAGCTATTGAGGCATTTTGCCCGCGGCCAGTTCGCGGTCGAATTCGTCCATCAGCGGCCAGTCGACCGCGCACGTGCCGAAGTCGGCCATGTGCAGGTAGCTTTCCAGCCGGGCGATCGCCTGGTCCAGCAGCGCGTTGTCTTTGCGGAAGATCGGGCCATGGCTGGGCAACAGCCACTTTACGTCGCTAGCCCGAATGCGGCGCAGCGAGGCAATGAACGCCGGGATGTCACTGCCGTGATGGGCATCAATGGCCCCCACGCAGCCGTCGCGATAGATGTTGTCGCCGCTGAACAGCAAATCGCCCAGCCGAAACGACAGTTGGCTGTCGGTATGTCCGGGCGTGTGCCAGACCTCCAGTTCGACGTTGCCCAGGCGCACCTTGTCGCCCTCGTCGATCAGCGCATCGAGCTTCACCGGCGGCATGTCCAGGTGAATGTCCTGCGCCGCGATTTCGGCAAACGTTTTGATGCGGTCGCCCGTTGCCAGCGGCTCGGCGGCCAGCCGATGACCGATGATCTTGGTCTTCAGCACCTGGTTGATCTTGGCCAGGCCTTGAATGTGATCGACGTCGGCGTGCGTGGCCACCAGGGTCTTGCACTGCGAGAGCGGAAAGTCCATCTGCCGAATCAACTCGACGATCTCATCGACCGTGTCGTCGTAGCCCACGTCGATCAACAGCCACTCCGGGCCGTCAAAGACCAGGTAGACGTTGCAGCCCAGCCGCTGTCCGGCCTGCACGTTCATCTCAATGACGTGCGGAAATACGGGCTTTCGCTCAATCATGTCAATT
>CAZPED010000735.1:0-1787 GCA_964585335.1 uncultured Planctomycetaceae bacterium
GCAGCTCTAACATGTGGCCCTGAGCGACGAGTACTTTATCGAGCGCAAGCTGTACCCCAACGTCGATTTCTGCTCGGGCGTGATCTATCGCGCCATGGGTATTCCCGTGCAGATGTTCACGGTCCTGTTCGCCATCGGCCGGTTACCCGGCTGGATCGCCCACTGGATCGAGATGCACGAATCTCCCACCAAGAAGATCTGCCGGCCTCGCCAGATCTACACCGGACCGAAAAAGCGCGAATTCGTGCCGATCGAGCAGCGCTAGCACCAGGCTGCCGGTGTGCCAGCGGCGGTTGCTCGTTGTGACGTCTATCCGCGTGTGCGCCTCGCCTCGCGCTGCCAGCACGAGGCTGCTCAGCCCCCGGCAGGGTGCCGGCAGCCTTGGCTAGTTTGCCTGACCGTTCCGCACGCCTCCCATCCGCGCGCAACTGCTTGAGCCCCGCTGGGCCTCAACTTCGTTTCAGCCGATACCAGATACAGAAGCGCTGCCGCGCGCCAGCAGTCCCCTGCGCGCCGACCTACCGTTTGCCCGCTACTTGCCAGCAAAACTCGAACACGCTCGGGCCATCGCGTGGGGCACACCCCCGGGAGCTAAACCCTCATGCACTATCACCGCTTCGTTTATCTGGCGATTGCCTGCATGACGGCGTGCTCGACGGCCACAGTAGGGGCCCAGACGCCTGCCCGCGGGTCATCGCAGGTCATCGAGGCCGACCAGCAGCAGCTCCCGGAGAAGCCACCCGGGGTGACCGCCGTGGCCGGGTTGCCGGGCGGCGGGCAAGTCGCTACTGCTGGCGACGATCACCTGGTGCGCATCTGGAGCACGAGCACCGGCCGGGTGCTGCACGTGCTCAAGGGGCATAGCGATTGGGTTCGCACGTTGGCGTTCAGCCCGGACGGACAAATGCTGGCCTCGGCGGGTGACGACCGGCAGATCATGCTCTGGCAGGTCGCGACGGGTAAGCTTCAATCGACGCTCGCAAGTCACGGTCAAGGCGTGTACTCGCTGGCCTTCAACCCCAGCGGCGACGTGCTGGCGGCTGCGGGGTTCGGACATAAAGTTTGCCTCTTCGATCCGCAAAGCGGCCAAGTGATTAAGGAGTTGATTGGCCCCGCTGGCGATTTGCGTTCCGTCGTCTTCTCGCCTGATGGTCAACAACTGGCCGTGGCCGGCCGCAATGGTCAGGTGCGCGTGTGGTCGCTGCCCGCTGGCACCATGCAACTGGAATTCAGCGCGGGGGTGGGCCGGCTGCGGACGCTAGCCTACCTACCGGCCGGCGAAAAACTGGTTTCCGCTGGCGAAAGCCGGGTGATCGCCCTGTGGGACGTGCGCTCGGGCGAGGAAGCGACTCGCTTCACCTGCCCCTCGGGCAAGGTGCTGTCGATGGCCGTGTGTGGCGAAAACTTGATCGCCACCGGCGGCAGCGACAACCTGGTGCACGTGTGGGATTGGAGGACTCAGCGAGCGAGCCAACGACTGGCCGGCCACACCGGATCGGTTGCAGCGTTGGCCTACGACGCTTCCAGCGGAACGATTATTTCCGGCAGCTTCGACACGACGGTCCGCGTGTGGCGACTGGGAGCGACCGGCAGCGAGGATACCGCCAGCGAAACAAAAGCGGGCGCACGCATCCGCTAAGGAACCGGAACTTCCTGGCGCGATGCGAAACCAACGGGGCAGCTAGAGGCTTGAGAATACACGGAGGTGTTCGCGTGGGCTTGCTGAACAAGATCCCCGGCTTGGGGCGGTGGTTTGGAAATCACCGCTTCGATGATCCGCACACCCG
>CAZPED010000736.1:0-1783 GCA_964585335.1 uncultured Planctomycetaceae bacterium
CGTTTGGCAACCGCTAGCATTTTGCTCCCAATCGGGCCCCGCGCACGCCCCTTGACAACCGATCCCTCAGGCCGCTTGGCTGGCGACAAACCAACGAGATTTGCCTTCGCGCAACTCCGCGATCTGCCTACGATACGCGGCCTATGGAAGCTGCTGATTCGCGAAGCCTGTGGAAGGGTTTTTGGGCCAACAGCCTGGGCACACTGGCCAGCCGCGTGTTGGGGTTGGTGCGCGACGTGGCCATGGCGGGGCTGCTGGGCCTGGCAGCCGGAGGTGTCATGGATGCCTTCGTCGTCGCGCTGCGCGTGCCCAACTTGTTTCGTCGTGTGTTTGGCGAGGGGGCGCTAGCCGCCAGCTTCCTGCCCGTTTTTACGGCCGAGCATCAGCAAGATGCCCGCCGGGCCTGGCGGTTGGCCAGTGCGCTGCTGGTTTGGCTGGCCGTGGGTTTGTCGGTGGTGGTGCTGGCGGGCGAGGCTGTTTGCCTGGCGGTAATCTATCTGGCCGGCGATGCATCACTCGTGCAGTTGGCTTCGCTCACAGCGGCCCTGCTGCCGTATCTGATTTTCATTTGCCTGGCCGCGCAGGCTTCGGCCATGTTGCAGGCGCTGCTCGAGTTTCGCTGGCCGGCGCTCGTGCCGGTGCTGTTGAACCTGTGCTGGCTGGTGGCGGCGTGGTGCATAGCGCCCCGGTTTGCACCCGACAAGCTGGCCCAGGCATATGTCATCGCCGCTGCGGTGGTGATCTCGGGCATGCTGCAATTGGCTGTGCAGGCGCCATTGCTCGCGCGGCACGGCTTTCGATTCGAATACGATTGGTCGCAGAGCCGAGCGGCGTTTTGGCAGGTGGCACGCACTATGACGCCGATTGCCTTGGGCTTGGCTGTCACCCAGCTCAACACGCTGGCGGATAGTTTGATTGCCTGGGGGCTATCGGCCCCGCCCGGCTCGTCGCAATCGATCGCCTGGCTGGGACACCTGGTCGACTATCCGCTTGAGCGCGGCGCGACCTCGGCGATTTACTACGGCGAGCGATTCTATCAACTTCCCGTCGGCGTGCTTGGATTGGCGATCGCCACGGTCGTCTACCCTCTGCTGGCCAAGCACGCGGCCCGCGGGCAGCGGCAGAACCTGGGCGTCGAGCTGGGCCGCGGATTACGCCTGGCGTGGTTCACGGCGCTGCCGGCCAGCGTGGGCATCATGTTGGTGGCGCGGCCGGCGGTGTCGCTGCTCTTCGAGCGAGGAGCCTTTACCGCGCACGACGCCGAGCGCGCGGCCGGCATGACCGTGTGTTACGCCGCGGGCACCTTGGCCTATTGCGCCGTGCCGCTGCCGGTGCGCGGACACTACGCCGCCGGCAATCATGCCACCCCGGCCCGCATCTCCGTGGCAACCGTTGGATGCGACTGGCTGATGAACTTGTCGCTCGTGTGGCCATTAGGCGAGCGCGGACTGGCGATTTCGACGGCCCTGGCGGCCACGGTTCAAGTTGCGTTGCTGCTGGCTGCCTATTGCGGCGCGGTAGGTAGCCTGCCCTGGCGCGAACTGGCCACCACCGCGGCCAAAAGCCTGGTCGCCATGGCGGCAATGGCAATCGTCGTGCTGGCCTGCCAAACGGGGCTGGAGACACCCGCCGCAGTTTCCCACACGCGGCAGGCCGTCGACCTGGCCGTGACCATCGCCCTGGGCGCCGCGGCCTATCTGGCCATGTGCCGCCTGCTGGGCATGAGCGAGGTTGGCTTGCTGTTTACTGGTCGGGGTGCCCGCGTACTTCCGTCGCCGAGTCT
>CAZPED010000737.1:0-1773 GCA_964585335.1 uncultured Planctomycetaceae bacterium
CGCGGTGGCAGCGGCGGATCAAGCTGCCAACCAAGTCGAGCAAGCCGAAAGCCCACAGCCGGTTGAACCGGCCTCCAACGAGATTGCCGACAATGGCCAAACGCTGTGGGCTTCGCCAACGAAAGGCCAGCCGCTGGCGCTTAACTACCTGCCGAGCGGCGCGCAGGTGCTGCTAGTGCTGCGTCCGGCCGAGTTGCTGGCTAGCGCCGAAGGGCAGCGTCTGGCCGATTCGCTGGGTCCCGACGGTCAGTCGGCCTTGCAACAATTGCGATCGATCGTGGGCGTCGATCTGGCCGAAATCGAGCAGCTCGCCGTGGCGTTCGTTCCTAACGACTCGGGGTTACCACAAGCGGCGCTCGTCGCGCGGCTGGCCGGCACTCCGCTGGCCGAAAGCCTGCTGGCCGGCTGGGGCAATCCCCAGGCAGCCGAGTTCGAGGGCCACAAATACTGGCGGGGCGCCCAGTATGCCTTTTGGCTGCCCGAGGCGGAGTCGGGACGCGTGGCCGTGGTCGCCCCGTTGCCGCTCATGCAAGAAGTGATTTCGGCCCAGGGGCCGCCGCTGGTGCGCAAAGGTCTGGAACGCCTGCTGGCGCATAGCGACCAGCAGCGGCTGTTGACGCTGTGTTTTGCCCCCAGCTACCTGCTGACCGATGGCAAGTCGTTGCTCGTGGGCGACTGGCAGCGGCTGCACGACCCCTTGGCTCGGTTTCTCGACGAAAGCATCGAAGGCGTCTTGCTGAGCGCTCACCTAAACGCCGAGGGGAGCGGGCAATCGCTCTATCTGGAGCTGCGCGCGGTGGCGCCGGTCGATAAGCGTCCACAAGAGCTCGTCACCCAACTGCGCGATCGGGTGCACCAGCTGCCGCAGCAGGTCGAAACCTATTTGGCCACGCTGACGCCACAGCCCTATGGGCGGCTGGTCGTCAATCGTCTGCCGCGGATGTTGCAATTGCTCGACGACTATGCCCGCGCCGGCATCGACGACCACCAGGCCGTGCTGAACGCCTATCTGCCAGGCGCGGCGGCGCACAACCTGGTGCTGGCCGCGCAGCTGGCGCTGTGGGAGCAACCCTCCGGGGGTGGCCAGGCTGCCGTAGCGGCGCGGCCCGCCACGGTGGCCGACGCCCTGCGGCGGACCATTTCGCTGAGCTTCCCGCGCGAGGCGCTCGACCGCTGCATGGAACAACTGGCCGCTGAACTGGGTGTTCCGATCGAAATCCAAGGCTCCGACTTGCAGCTGGAAGGGATCACCAAGAACCAATCGCTTAACAATTTGGACGAGCGCAATCAGCCGGCCGCTGCGGTACTGCAAAAGGTGCTCAAAATGGCCAATCCCGAAGGCAAGCTGATCTACGTGGTGCATACCGATCAGGCCGGCGGCGAGTCGCTGTGGATTACGACCCGGGCGGCGGCTGCCAAGCGTGGGGACCGGTTGCCGGCGGAATTTGAGAAATCCGCCGGGGATTCCCCCTGAAAATTCAGTGTGCCGGCGGACGGACACACTATACTGGAACAGTCAGCGTTCGCGACTTTTCGGGGCAGTTCACGCCGCAGGCAGTTTCGCCGTGGAACTCTTTACTATTCAATGCACGACCTGCCGGGCCCGGCTGAAGGTCAACGATGCGTCGATCATCGGTGACATTCTGGCCTGTCCCAAGTGCAACAGCATGGTGCTCGTGGCGCCCCCCGAAGGTTGGCACCCGCCCGGCGCAGCGCCGGCCGCGGCGTCAGCGCCCGCGAAAGTCTCTCCCACCAAGAGTGGTCCGCTGAAGC
>CAZPED010000738.1:0-1770 GCA_964585335.1 uncultured Planctomycetaceae bacterium
GGCCAGCAGTGCCGTGGAACCAAAGTTGGGCTGGGCACTGCGGGACGAGCGAGCAGTGGCACCCGCGGCGAGACTACGCGACCGTCAGGCTAAAGCCTGACCTACCTAACCCAGCAGTGGCACCCGCGCAGATCCTCGTAAACCCAAGCACTTGCTCAATGAGTCAGAACCAGCCAGCGGTGGCACCAGCGGCGTGGCTACGCACGCCGTCAGGCTCAAGGCCTGACCTACCTGACGAACTCCTTGTGGGCCTGCCGGTGCGTGTAGATGCAGCGGCGTTTGCCACGAGGACAGGTTATTGTTCGCCCGGCCAGCAGGGCAGGGGACTGCCAGCGGGCACGCCTCGCCCCGTCGACCGGCCGGCCATCCCCGCCAATTTGCAGAAAAATGCGTTGCCAAAAGCGGGGCGGCTGGTTCCAATAGCGTACGGTGGAAATGGACTTTGGCGGTTCCAAACAATCGCCCCGCGCTGGGTCGCGTGTGCAGGCCTTCCAGGGGAACTACTTTATGATCAAGCGGATTGCTCTCGTTGCGGTTGCCTTCCATTGCCTGTTGGCTCTCTCGGCCCAGGCGGCCAAGCTGGGCACGCAGGTCGATAACCTCTCGTTCAAGGACATTCGCTGCCTCTCGCGCAGCCTCAGCGACCTGGGCGAAGCCAAGGGCTACGCGCTGGTGTTTATGAACACCTCGTGCCCGATTGCCCAGCGTTACTTGCCCCGCATCGAAGAGCTGCACAAGAAATATGCCGCCCAGGGGATTCAGTTCGTCGCGGTCTATAACTCGCAAGACGAGTCGCCCAAGCAGATTGCCGCGCACGGTTTGGCCGCCGGCCTGACGCTGCCGCTGGTCTGGGACGAAGAGCAGAAGTGTACGCAGGCCCTGGGCGTGGAGCGCGTGCCGCAGGCCGTGGTGCTCGATGCCAATAAGAAGGTCGTGTACTCGGGCCGCATCGACGACCAGTACCGCACCGGCGGCGTGCAGCCCCAGGTGGGCCGCAGCGATCTGGCCATGGCCATCGACGAGCTGCTGGCCGGCAAGCCGATCTCGGTGGCCACGACCACGGTCGACGGCTGCAAGGTCACTCCCTGGACCGCTCCGCGGTTCGACTACTCGGTGACGTTTCACGAACACGTCGAGCCGATCTTGCAGGCTCACTGCCAAAGCTGCCATCACGAGGGGACCGCGGCCCCGTTTGGCCTGGTGAAATACGAAGACGCCAAGGCCCAGGCCGAAATGCTGGCCGAAACGGTTCGCGACGGGCGGATGCCTCCCTGGTATGCCAACGAAGAGTTCGGCCACTTCACGAACGACCCCTCGCTGTCGCGCAAGGAGCGCGACCTGGTCGAGGCCTGGGTGCGCGGCGGCATGCCCGAGGGGGACGCGGCCAAGGCGCCCAAGCCGCTCGAGTTTGCCAAGACCGAGTGGCGAATCGGTGAGCCCAATTTGGTGCTGACGATGCCCAAGCCCCATACGATTCAGGCGACCGGCTTTATTCCCTATCGCTACGTGTTTCTGCAAAAGCCGTTCGAAGACGACACGTACGTCGACGCGATCGAAATTCGCCCGCACAACCGCGCGGTGGTGCACCACTGCAACGCGTTCTATGTCGACGCGGCGACCCTCAAGGGTGGCGCCAGCTCGTTCATCACCGGCTACGTGCCCGGCGGTGTGCCCTTCACGCTGGGGCCCGGCATGGCGCAGCGGATCCCCAAGAACTCGGTGATCGGGTTGCAAATCCATTACGTGACCACCGGCAAGGAAGAAGAGAGC
>CAZPED010000739.1:0-1749 GCA_964585335.1 uncultured Planctomycetaceae bacterium
CGGCCTGGCGCGATAGCCCGAAATACTCGTCGAAAATTCGCTGGCCCTGCGTCGGGTCGTGCTTCATTTCGATGTCGATCGACCCTTGCACGAGCGCCACGGTTGGCCCGGGCACGGTGGCATCTTGCCCTAGACGCCACGCGCCATAGCCCAGCGCCGTGGCCACAACCAGCACCAGCGGCACCGCGGGCCGCCACTGGGCCCGCGCGCCGGCCCACGGCAGCAGGCCTGCCAGCGCCGCGCCGACGAAGATGATCAGAAAGCTCACGCCGTAGCCACCAAACAAGTCGGCAATCTGCACGACAATCGGCCAGCGATATTGCGTATGACTGAGCGCCGCCATGCCGAACCCGCTGAGCAAGTGACCGCGGGCCAATTCCAGGCCGGCCCAGACCACGGGGGCCACGATCAAAGGGCTCAGCCCCAACTGGTGCACGCCCACGCGACTGAGCCCGATGAACGCCGGAAAATAGAACGCCAGGTAGAACGACAACGCCACCCAGCCGATGCTGGTAGCCCAGTGAGGCATAGTGACCCAGTACAAGGCCGCGAGATTGAATACAAAGGCCGAGAGCCAAAGCGCTCCGTAAGGTCGCCTGCCATGTAGCTGAGGTTGCCGAATCAAAAGCACCCAAGGCACGGCCGCCAGCCAGGCCAACGGCGCCCACTCGAGCGGAGGCAACGCCGCCCAGTACAGCAGCTGACCGAGCGCAGCCAACAGTAATGTCGACTGCATCCAACCGGGTTCGGGCTGGCCCGTGGGCTCCGCTTCCCGCGGGGCCGGGGTGTGACGTCGAATCGTGGTTTGCGCGGCAGGCATACTTCCAGCCTAGAGAGAACCCCGCGAATTGCCCATACCGATTGCCGCTTTCCGACGGCGGTGCTGCCAGCTACTGGGCCGCTGGCAATCGCAACACGCGCACCCGATCGCCGGGGGCATGCACTCGATCGCCGGCCGGAAAGCAGGCCAGTGCGTTGGCCTCGACCAGGGTACGCAAGTCGCCAGACCCCTGCCAGCGCAAGGGTTCGACCGTCCAGCCCCGCTCCTCGGCGGCCACCAGACGCGCGGGATGGCAGGTCGGTCGGTCACCGCGGTGACGATACTCGGTCTGCAGCGTTGCCCACAACTCGGCCAGCGCCGCGTCGCTGTTCCCCATGAGCCTGCCGAGGGCCGGCCGCACGAAAAGCTCGAAGCAAACCAGGCTGCTGACCGGATTGCCAGGCAAACCGAAAACCAGTCGCCTTCCCTGCACGTGGTCGAGCGTGCCGAACCACAGCGGCTTACCTGGCTTGAGCTGCACCTTATGAAACACCTGGCGCACGCCGAGCTCGGACATCACGCTGGGCACCAGATCCAGCACGCCGGCCGAAACGCCGCCGGAAATCACCAGGACGTCGGACTGCAAACCAAGGCCGATCGCCTGGCGCAGCGCAGACTCTTCGTCGCGGGCCACGCCCAACTCGACCGGCACGGCGCCGGCAGTTCGCGCGCATGCAGCCAGGAGAGTGCCATTGCTGTTACGAATCTGTCCGGCGCCAGGCACCTGCGCGGGAGGCACGAGCTCGTTGCCCGTCGACAGCACCGCCACGGTCGGACTCGGAACGACGCTGACTTGCGTGCGGCCGACTTCGGCCAACACGCCAAGTTCGATCGCCCGCAGCCGGGTGCCGCTGGACAGCACTCGCTGCCCGGCGTGCATTGAGCTGGCGCGGCGCATGATGTTTTGTCCCACCGTGGCCGGCCGCGTA
>CAZPED010000740.1:0-1740 GCA_964585335.1 uncultured Planctomycetaceae bacterium
AGCTGATTGGTCTTGAAGTCGACGATGTGCCAGCCGCCAGCGGCATCGCGATAGAGCAGGTCCAGATAGCCGCCGATCGACGTGGCGTGTTCTCCGGCACCGGGGGGCCAGCCCAGCAGGAATTCGATTTCGCGGTGAACGCTTGCCGCGACAGCTACCGCCCGCCCACGGGGCGAAGCGAGGTAGGCACTCACCATGGCCTGGGCCGTGGGGACGTGTGCCGCGGCCTCGGGCGATTGCCGTTCGGCCAGCCGGGCGACGATCTCGGGCAGGTTGCCGTAATCGTGGTAGTCGACCACCGCCAGCACGGCGTGCACCAGCGTGCCCAGGCCGGCGCCGTCGGTCGCGCCCGCGATTGACGAATCGAGGGGTTCGTCGCCGCCGGGGCGCCGGCCCAAGGTGCCCGCCAAGCGTGAGAATGAGAATTGGCGGCGTGCCAATAGGTCGATCGGGCGTGGGTCGACCGCCGGGCGCGGGAGTTCGTCGGCGGTTAGCCCTTCGTTGCCGGCGGCCACGATCGCGTCCCAGTCGATGCGCTCGCGGCGTCCGACGCGCGTGGCGGTCGTGGCCGGCTGTTCTTGCGTGACTCGAATTTCTGGCCGCGGCTCGCCCGCTGGCAGCGGGCCGGCCAGCTGGCCGGTTAGCAAGTCGAACCGTTCGCCGAGCAACTTCATCCAGGCGCTGGTTCCCTGGCCCGCCTGGGCGACGCCCGCCGACAGCAACAAATAGTCGGCGGCGCGGGTCGTGGCGACATACAACAGCCGATTCATTTCGGCCGCTTCTTCCACGGCTTCGACGCTGCGCCACAGATCGTAGCCGCCGACGCATGGGGCGCCATCGTCGGTCTGCTTCAGCCGCAAGAGCGGCCCCAGCTCGGCGTCGAAGTGCACGGGTCCGTTGCGGTTAGGGCGCGGCCGATCGAGATCGGGCACGACGACGATCGGAAACTCCAATCCCTTCGACTGGTGCACTGTCATCAGCCGCACCACGTCGGTGTTTTCCGAGTGGGTAGCGGCCAGCGGCTCGTCGGGCTGGCGGACGACGAATTCGGCCAGTTGACGGATATAGTCGGACAGGGCCAGAAAATCGCCGCGCTGAAATCCGCGCGCCTGCTCGATGAGCTTGCGCAGGTTAGCCAGCTTTCGCTCGCCCAGAAACTCGGTCAATAGTAGCGCGTCGTAACCGGTTCGCTCGAGGGCCGCCTCGATCAGCTCGTAAATCGGTAAGCGGTCCTTTTGCGATTGCAGCCAGGTGAGGGTCGCGGCGGCGAACCGCGCCTGGAGCCGATCGGCCTCGGACATCGCCTCCGGATGGCTGGCGGCCAGCAGCCCCGCGCGCACGCCTTGCGGGTGCTGGCCCAGCCAGAACAACGCCTCGTCGGAGAGCGAGAAGAAGCCGCTTCTCAGGGCGCCGATCAGGCTGACCTCGTCGCACTGCGAATCGATCGCCCGCAGCAAATTCAGCAAGTCGAAGATTTCCTGCTGGGCGTAAAACGCGTGTCCGCCGACGACGTAGTAGTCGATTCCATATTCGCGCAGCGCCTGCTCGTACACAGCCACGTCCGAGAGCGCCCGAAACAGCAGGGCAATGTCGCCCGGCCTGGCGGGCCGGGCGTGAGGTTGACCGCGTTTGGCCGCCGCGGCGTCCCAGACGAGCGGCTCGCCCGACTCGAGCATCTGGCAAATCCGCCGGGCGATCCAATCCGCTTCAGCGCGCCGCAGTGCTTCGACCGAGGGGCTT
>CAZPED010000741.1:0-1732 GCA_964585335.1 uncultured Planctomycetaceae bacterium
AGGAAGACAAGATCGAGGACCTCAAAGCCTCGGGCGCCAACGACTTCCTGCACAAACCGTTCGAGGTGGAAACCCTCATCGAGCGGATGTGTGCCCTGCTGGATATCGAGACCGTAACGTCGCGCTAGGCATCTGGCGCCGCGTGCATAACTCTCTCGAGGCTCAAAAGCTCGCAGTCCGCCTGGGCATGGCCCATCGCGCGCCGGCGCTCGGCCGGCCGCGTGCGCGGGGCGTGCTGCCGAGCAGGCCCTGGGCCCCGAGGTAACGACATGCGGCGGTTATCGTTGCTGGCCACCGACGGCGCCCGGCGCTCGTTTCCACTGGCAGACACGACAGCAGCCCGACTGGCTGCGGCGTGCCTGCAAGTTGAGCCTGCGCGCCGCGACGAGCTGCTGTGCCAGGCCGTGGCGGCCGATCCGGCGCTGGCCGTCTGGCTCGTGGCTCAAGCCGACGAAGTCGTGGCCGCGCCGCCCCTGGCGCTGCCGGCGCTAACCCATTGTTTACAGCGGCAATTGGCCGCTGGGACGTTGACCGGCGACGCCGGCCAGCAAGCCGGCACCGACGATTCGCTGTTGGAATCGTGGGCCGAATTGGCCGGCGTTTCGCTGGCCGTGGCCCAATTGGCCCAGGCCGTGGCCACCACTGCCGCGCTAAGTGGCGACGAAGCTTACCTGCTCGTCCTGACGCATCTGGCACCTGCCTGGCTCGAAGCCACGGCAGTGCCCGCGTTACCCACGACAGCGCTCGAAGAAGCCGTGGCCGGCAGTACCGCAAGTTTGCCGGCCTGGTTGACCGAATTGATCGGGCAGTTCGACCAAACGCCCGACCAGCCGCCCAGCAGTGGCGCCCATTGCGTGGCAATCGCGATCGAACTGGCCGGCAGCGAAGACGCGCAGCTATTTGCCCGTTATGGTCTCGACGCCGCCCAGTGGATCGGCCGCGCGGCCCGCGAAGCCGACGCTTGGAGCGCGGCGGGTCCCTGGGGCGCCGCGCTGCCGGAGCTCCTATCGCGCCTGGCCCGGCTGGCCCGGCTCGAAGCGGACTTTGCCGGCCAGCTGGAAATCGAAAAGCTCGAATCGCTCAAGGAACTGGCCTACGGCGCGGGCCACGAAATCAACAATCCGCTGGCCAACATTTCGGCCCGGGCGCAAACGCTGTTGCCCGGCGAACGCGATCCAGACCGCCGGCGGCTGCTGGCGGCCATCAACACCCAGGCGTTTCGCGCGCACGAGATGATTGCCGACATGATGCTGTTTGCCCGGCCGCCCGAACTGAAGCCAGCAGCGTTCGACCTGGCCAAGCTGCTGCGCGCAATCGCCGACCAATTGCAGGCTCAGGCGATCGAGCAGAACTGCCAGGTCGCGCTGGAGCTACCGCCGCAAGCATGCACGATTTGGGGCGACGTCACGCAGCTGCGCGTCGCCGTGCGCGCCGTCTGCACCAATGCGCTCGAGGCCATGCCCGGCGGCGGCCAGCTTACGCTGCGACTTACGCAGGCAGCAGAGTCCAGCCCGAGCGCGCAAATTACCGTCTCGGACACTGGACCTGGTATTCCAGAGAATGTGCGTCGACATCTGTTCGACCCGTTCTATTCTGGGCGCGAGGCAGGCCGCGGATTGGGCTTCGGCCTGTCGAAGTGCTGGCGGATTGTGCGCCTGCACGGGGGCGAAGTGCGCGACGAGCCCGGCGCTACGGGCGGCGCGAGCATCACCATCGTGTTGCCAAAAGGCAG
>CAZPED010000742.1:0-1715 GCA_964585335.1 uncultured Planctomycetaceae bacterium
CTCGATTGGTATGCCGTCACGCAGCCGCGTTTCGCGCATCCGCAGCTCGACGTCGCCCGGCAGCAACACCGATTCGACGCCTGCGGCGGTCGGGCAACTTTTCACGTACTCACTCAGCGCTTGGACCTGCGCGTCGAACGGGCCCCGGTCGGAGAATTGGCCCACGTCGAGGGCGATGGCCAGCATGCCGTCGGTCACGAGCGGCTTGCCCGCTTCGCAGCAACCGGCGCCCGAGAGCGCTCCGGCCAGAATGTCGATCATGAAGGCCAGGCCATAGCCCTTGTAGCCGTAGGCCGCGCCTACCGGCAGCAGCGAGCCGACTGGCTCGGTATAAAAGTCGGCGGCGTTGATCGTGGGTTCGCCGCGGGCGTTGATCATCCAGCCGGGCGGCAGCTCCTTGCCGGCCTGGTAGCGCACGCGCACCTTGCCCTCGGGGGCGTTGCTCGTGGCCATGTCGAGCACGATGGGCGGGCCACTGGCGGCCGGCGCGGCGATGGAGATCGGGTTGGTCGCCAGCCGGCGCTCGATGCCGCCAAATGGCGCCACGGACTGGCCACCGCCACCGGTGTTAACCACGGCCAGTCCCAGCATGCCTTCGCGGGCGGCCAATTCGGTATACGTGCCAATCCGGCCCGTGTGGCAGCAGTTGCGCACCGAAACAGCGCCGATGCCGCTGGTGCGGGCCAGCTGCATGGCCAGCAGCATCGCCTGGCGGCCAATCACCTGGCCGAACCCCTGCTGGCCGTCGAGCACGGCAATCGCTGGGGTCTGGTGAACCACCTGCCCGTGCGAGGCGGGCTTGAGCCGTCCGAGCTCGATCAGTTCGGCATACTGGGGCACGCGCATCACGCCGTGCGAGTCGTGGCCGGCCAGGTTGGCCCCCACCAGGTGCGAGGCGACGCAAGCGGCGTTGTCGTGCGGGGCCCCCAGTTTCTCGAAAATGTCAATCGTGAGTTGTTCCAGCCGCTGGGCATTCAGTGTGGGCATCGACAAGAATTCCTCGCAAGAGAAACGTGGCAGGGCACCGGCGAGCGCACCATGGTAGCAGTCGGCCCCGCCGATGTCTGCGGGCAGCGAGGGCGGGCGCACCGGCGTGCTTGCTGGCGGCGTCTGAGCAGCCGATAATAGAGCCCCGAGGTCGGAATTTTGCGGCGAGCCGGACGATGGAGACGCCCCGATGTGCGTAGGGTGGCGGTGCTCGAAGTGGCTGCTGGCGGGCAAACGGTTGGCCATTGCGCTTGCCTGGGCCGCGGCGAGCGCCGTGTGTGCCGTGGGCGACGAACCGACGTTCAACCGCGACATTCGCCCGATATTGTCCGACAACTGCTTTCAGTGCCACGGCCCCGACTCGGCGCATCGTCAGGCCGACTTGCGGCTCGACGTCGAGTCCAGCGCCAAGCGACAGCTCGAGGGCCGCTGGCCCATTCATGCCGGTAACTTGGATTCCAGCGAAGTCTATCGGCGGATCACCAGCACCGACGCGGAGCTGCGAATGCCGCCGCCCGACTCGGGCAAGTCGCTAACGCCGCGGCAAATCGAGCTGTTGACCCGGTGGATTCGTCAGGGAGCCGTCTGGCAGCCGCATTGGGCTTTTCTCGCTCCCCAGCGTAGCCCACCGCCGCGCGTTGGACAGGCAAGCTGGCCGCGCAATCCAATCGACGCGTTCATTCTGGCCCGGCTCGAACAGGAAGGGATCCAACCCACCAGCGACGCCG
>CAZPED010000743.1:0-1689 GCA_964585335.1 uncultured Planctomycetaceae bacterium
TGCTGGGGCTCGACCACGAGGTGCTGACCTATTTGCACAATGGCCGCTACGAGCGATTGACCGACGTCGCAGGCCGGGTGGTCACGGAGATTCTGGCATGAATCGATCGTGGCCGGCTGCTCGCCAGGTGGCGTTTTTTTTGACGATCGCAGTTTCATTGGCAGGCCTGGCCCGCGCGCAAAACGTGGCCGAATTGCCGGCCGAACGATCGATTACGCGGTCGGATCGCAGCCACTGGGCTTATCGCCCGTTGGCGGCGCCGGTGATTCCCCAGGTCAACGACGCCTGCTGGGGACAGCATCCTATCGATTGCTTGCTGCGTGCGGCGATGCAGGCCGCGGGTGTCGAGCCCCTGCCGCCGGCCGGCAAGGCGACGTTGCTGCGGCGCGTGTGCTTCGACCTGACCGGGCTGCCGCCCACCGCCGAACAAGTGCGAGACTTCCTGGCCGACGACCGCCCCGACGCGTACGAGCGCTTGGTCGACCAGCTCCTGGCATCGCCGGCTTACGGCGAGCGCTATGCCCAGCATTGGCTCGACCTCGCGCGATTTGCCGAAACTGATGGCTTCGAGCACGACCTGGTGCGGCCCAATGCCTGGCGCTATCGCGATTGGTTAATCGACGCCTTGAATCGCGACCTGCCGTTCGACGAGTTCGTGCGGTTGCAAGTTGCCGGCGACCTGTTGCGCCCCGGCGATCCCGAGGCCGCGATCGCCACCGGCTTCTTGCTGTGTGGGCCGGACATGCCCGACCTGAACTTGCCGGACGAGCGGCGCCACGTCGTGCTGAACGAGATCACCTCGACCGTCGGCGCGGTGCTGCTGGGCATGCAACTGGGCTGCGCGCAGTGCCACGACCACAAGTTCGATCCGATCTCGCAGCACGACTTCTATCGCTTGCGGGCCTATTTCGAAGACGTCGACATTTTTCACGATCACCCCGTGCCAAGCGCCGCGGAGCTGGCAGCCCGCCGCGCGGCCGAAGCGGCCGTCGATCCGAAATTCGCCCGCGCAGAAACTCAGCGTCGAGAGCTGGAATCCACCGGCCGCCAGCGCTTTCGTGAGCAAAACCCCGACGTGCAACCGGGCATGAAGCAGATTCTCGACCAGTTGACCGAACCCGAGCGGTCGCAACACCAAGAAGCCAGCGCGACGCTCAAGCAAGCGCCCCGATTGCCCGAACCGCCATTAGGACGCGTCGTGCGATCGGGGCAATCGCGCACGGCGCATCTGTACTTGCGCGGCGACTTTCGTCAGCCTGCCGGGCAGCTGGCGTCAGCGGTGCCCGCCGTCTTGGCGGCACAGGCAGTGCCTGGCGATCGGGGCGTGCCCATTACAACACGCGTGGAGCTCGCCCAATGGCTCGTCGGCCGCGACAACGCTTTGGCTGCCCGGGTGATTGCCAACCGCCTTTGGCAGTGGCACTTTGGCCAGCCGCTCTCGGCCAATCCGAACGATCTGGGGGCGATGGGCCAGACGCCGGCGCAGCCCGCCCTGCTCGATTGGCTGGCTCAGCGGCTGATCGAAGAAGACTGGAGCCTGAAGCGAATGCACCGCCTGTTGGTCACGTCGCAGGCTTACCGGGCGGCTGCCACGGCCCACGATTTTGAGTGGAACGCCGAGCAGACCGCTCGCGCCCAGGCGATCTGGCAGCGCTCGGAGTTGTTCACGTCGCTGCGCGAGCCGCAGAG
>CAZPED010000744.1:0-1688 GCA_964585335.1 uncultured Planctomycetaceae bacterium
GCTTCCTGCTGCCGCGCTTGCGCATGGGCCCTCGCGTCAGAAGGTTAAGGAAGAGATCGAGATCAACGTGCCAGCTGCCAAGGTCTGGGCTGTTGTCGGCAATTTCCAGGACATGGGCTGGACCGGCGTGTTCACCAAGACCGAAGGCACTGGCGGCAATGAAGCGGGCGCCACGCGCGTGCTGACGCTGCCGACCGGCACAATCGACGAAAAACTCAACAAGTATAACGCCGAAAGCATGATGTACGCGTATGAGATCACCAATGTCGACATCAAGGTCGTTCCGGTGACGAACTACTCGTCGTCGATCACCGTTACGGCCGATGGCGACAAGTCCAAGGTCGAATGGAAGGGGGCCTTCTACCGCGGCTACACCCTGAACGACCCGCCGCCTGAGTTTAACGACGAAGCAGCCGTGAAAGCCGTCGAGGGTCTCTATAAGACCGCGCTCGACAATCTCAAAAAGAAGCTAGAGGCTGGCGGCTGATATGCCGGTCGTGCGGCCGACAGGCATTCTCGCGCTCGCGCTGGCGTTTGCCGGCGCGGGGGCCGCCGTTGCGCAGGAAGCGCTAGTTACGAACCAGCCCGCCGACAGTCTTTCCGTCGTCGATCTCGCCCAGATGAAAACTGTTGCCGAGATCTCCCTTTCGGGAAAACCAGCAGGCATTGCGCTCTCACCCGACCGTAAAACCGCGTACGTAACCGCGCCCGAAGGCAAGGCGCTGATCGAGATCGACGCCGCCTCCCACACGATCAAACGCCAGCTGGACCTAGGGGGCGGTCCCCTTGGTATTGCCGCGCATCCCTCGCGGCCTGAGGTGTACGTGGCCGACTGGTACACGCACAAGATCGTGGTCATCGATACCGAAAAGCTCGCGGTCGTGGGCGAAGTGGCCGTTGGGCAATCGCCGTCGGGACTGGCAGTGACGCCAGATGGCGAACTGTTGCTCTCTGCGGATCGCGACAGCGATCAGGTGTCCGTGGTCGATCTCGCCAAACGCGCGGCCGTCGCCACCATCAAGGTCGGCACCCGCCCATTCGGGATCACGATCTCGGACGATGGCACCCGAGCCTATACGGCCAATGTGGCCAGCAACGATGTCACCGTCATCGATATTGCCGCCCGCAAGGTGGTTGGCAGCGTCAAAGTCGGGCGCGGGCCCTATGCAGTGGCCCTATCGAAGGGCAAGGGCTTCGTCACGGATCAATTTGTTGGAACGATCAGTGTGTTCGACACCCAGACGCTGGGGATCTTGAAGACCATCGAGGCGTGTGATCACCCCGAGGGCATTGAGCAGAGCGCGGCCGACGGCGCCGTCTACGTGGCCTGCTGGGGTGACAACAAACTCCTTAAGATCGATCCGGTGGAACTCAAGATCACGGCCAAGGCCGAGGTGGGTGACGGCCCCAGGGCCTTCGGCAAGTTCCTACGTTAACGCCTTTTAAGTACCCTAACGCGCGGCAATTCCTCACAATGTTGCGACCGGCGGCCTCGCCGGCGCTGCCCGCGCGTTAGAATTGAAAACATGGCGCGCACGCCCCTGGCCTAACGCAGCGCGCGACGCTAAATAACCGCCAACCAGAAATGCCCACGACGATCGGAGGATCGCACGCAATGTCCAAGTCTATTCGCAACTTCGCTTTGATGGCCGCACTGGCGTGTGCGCCGGTGGCCGCGGTTCATGCCG
>CAZPED010000745.1:0-1680 GCA_964585335.1 uncultured Planctomycetaceae bacterium
AACTCGCTCTTTGCTCCCCGGCGCTTCGGCGGCGCGGAAGTGCTGCTGGAGCGGCTGAGCGAATCGCTGGCCGGGCGCGGGCATCAGGTGCAGGTGGCATGCCTCAGCCCGGAGCCAGCGCCGCGCGAGCACGCCCCGCTCGAAGTTCACGAGTTTGGCTTGCGAAATGTCTATTGGCCCTTCGATGGCCATCAGCCCAAGCCATGGCTCAAGGCTGTCTGGCACCTGCGGAATTCGTTTGGCCAAGGCGGCGCCAGCGATATCGATCTGTTGCTGAAGCGCGAGCGGCCTGACCTGGTGCACACGCACAATTTGTCAGGGTTCTCGACGGCGGTGTGGGGCGCTATCCGATCGCACGGTATCCCGATCGTCCACACGATCCACGACTATGCCTTGTTGTGCCCTGCCACCACGATGCTCAAGCGCGCGTCGAACTGCACGACCCAGTGCGTGGGATGCAGGCTGCTGTCGTGGCCCAAGCCTCGGCAATCGCAAGCGGTGAGCGCCGTAGTAGGGTGCAGCGCGTTCGTGCTGGAGCGGCACTTACAAGCCGGTTATTTCTCCAACGCCACCCGACACGTGATTCACAACAGCGACCCCTTTCTCGACCAGTGCGAACGCGCCGACGACGGGCGCCGCGTGCTGCGCGTGGGCTACCTGGGGCGGCTGGCGCAGCCCAAGGGAATCGAGTTCATGCTCGATGCCCTCACGCAATCCGAGGCGCGCCCGTGGGAGATCGTGGTCGCCGGCACCGGCGAGCCGAGCTACGAAGCAGCACTCAATGCTCGCTACGTGCCGCGCGGCGTTCGCTTTGCCGGACGGGTGAAAGCGGCCGACTTTCTGGCCCAGATCGACGTTCTGGTCGTGCCTTCGCTCTGGAACGAGCCCTGCCCGCTGGTGATCGGCGAAGCGGCCAATGCGGGCGTGCCCGTGGTGGCGGCCAGCGTAGGCGGAATACCGGAAATCGTGCGGCACGGCCAAAGCGGTTTTCTGTTCGAGCCCGGAGACGGCGAGGCGCTCGAAGGACACTTATTGCGCTTGGCCAACGACCCGCAGCTGTGCCGGCGGCTGTCGGCCTATAGCCGCACGAAGGCGGCCGACTACTCGTTCGAAGCGATGGTCGATCGGTACGTGGACGTTTACATCCAAACCTTGCACCAGACTGCCGATCATGGCGACATCGCTCTTAACCGCTGAACCTGCCTGGCAGCAGCCCGTGGCGCTGACCGGACTCGCTCGACGAGCCCTGGGGCAGCTGCTGTTCTGGCTGGTGGTGTTGCAGTTGGTCTCGGGAATCTTTCTGCAAGCGCAGTTGGCCGTGTTCGGCGGGCGCGTGGTGGTGCCCGGGGGCGCGCCCAAATTGTTGCTGGCGATGTTGATCGTGGCGCTGGCTGCCGGTTCGCTCCTGGTGCGACAGGGGCGAATTGCCTGGTCGCACTGCATCCTGCCGTCCATCTTGTTTGGTTGCTACCTGGCGGCCGATTTTTCGTGGCTGGCTGAAGCCAGTGGTTTGCCGCTGCCGCAAGTGGCCATGGGTTTCAACAAGTACTTCTTGTACTTCGCGATTATTCCGTTGGCCGTGCTGCTGCGTCCCGGGCTGAGCGATCGCGGGATGGGAAACTGGCTGCTGTGGCTGCTGGTGCCGCTCGTGGCCTTAGGGCTCGCTCAATTCTTGGCCAA
>CAZPED010000746.1:0-1678 GCA_964585335.1 uncultured Planctomycetaceae bacterium
TTCTCGGCCAGCGCCTTGGCGGCGGCCTCCTTGGCGGTTTGCGTGGTGGTCACGCCATTTGCCGTGGCGATGATCTTGGCCTCGGCCTCGGCCAGGGCCTTCTTATCGTCGTCAACCTTGGCGGTCTGCGCCGCCACGGCACGTTGGGCCCGCGCTACGCGAACCTGGGCGCGGAAGTCGCCCACGAGCGGCGCGATAGCTTGCTTCTCGGGCGCTACCCACGGCGTGCCATCGGCGGCCTTCCAGAGCCGGATCTGATTGTCGGCGCCGGCCGAAGCCAGTTGCGCTCCATCGGGGCGAACCGCCAATGTCGTCACGGCCCCGCCGTGTTTGATTTCGCGCACCGACTTGCCGTCGGCGAGCGTCCACACCCGCAGCGTGCCGTCGGCGCTACCCGATACCAATTGATTCTTGTCGCTCGGCACGGCTTCCAGCGCGGTGACAGGGCCCGCATGGCCGGCCAGTTGAGCGCCCGGCGTCGGCGCGCCAGGCTCGGCCGGCACGGCCCACAGGCGAATGACGTTGTCGGCGCCGCCAGTGGCCAGTTGACCACCTTCGGCCACTACTGCCAGCGATTGGACCGGAGCCGGCGTTTCCACCTGGCCAAGCGCGGCGCCATCGGCCGTGTTCCACAACCGCAGCGTTTTATCGAGCGAGGCCGACGCCAAGCGCTGACCTCCCGGCAGAAACCGCAGAGCGGTGACCGGCCCGGTGTGTCCGGCCAGGGTGCGGGCTTCTTTCAGCGTCGCCAGGTCCCACAGCTTGATGGCGCCGCCAGCTTCGCCAGTGGCTGCCCACTTGCCGTCGCCACTGACGGCCACGGCCTGCAGCGGTCCGCCGGCGGCCAGGTCGGCCTTGTGAATGCTCTGCGGCCGGCGCCAGAGCTTGATCTCACGAAATCCGCCCGAGGCCAGTTGATTGCCATCGGGACTGAATGCCAGCGACTGCACCAAGTCCAGATGCGCGACTCCCTGGTTCTGATACAGTCCCGACTTGATCAGTTCCGGATCCGTCAGCCGGGTGACCAACTGGCCGCTAGCCACGTGATAGATGAAGATCTGGTTGGCCCGCGAGCAGGCGGCGTACTGTCCGTCGGGCGACAGCGCGACGGCATAAATCGGGTGCACGCCGCTGGGAAGCGGCTGCCATTTGAGCGGCCCGGCTTGTCCGCCCACGGTGCCCGTGGCGCCCTCGTCGATCCAGAGCTTGAGCAGTCCCAATTGCTGGCTGGTGAGCGCCACGGCGCCTACGCCGTTATCGGCCGGCGGCATGATTGGCTCGTCGGCGTGCGAGGCCACTTTGAGCAGCAAGCTTTCGCCGCTTTTGCCGGCCACGACGGCCGGACCCGAGTCGCCCCCTTTGAGAATCGCTTGCGGGTTTTCCAGCACCAGCGAGCTTTCGGCCTTCTTGGTGTTGTGGCAGGCAACGCAATTCTTGGCCAGGATTGGCAACACTTCCTTTTCGAAGTTCACCGGGCCTTCGTGCTTGACGTCCGCGATGGCAATCGGATCGGCGTGCAACGATTCGCTACAAGTCAGCGCGAGCATTAGTGCGGCCAGCCAGGGCGCCAGCGCGGTGCGAGAAGCTTTCACGATAGTCACCTGCGGAGTGGCTGCGGGGTGGGGTTGCCTGGGTCGAACAAGCGGTGGGGCGCATGCAGTCGTCGCGCTCGAACCGC
>CAZPED010000747.1:0-1672 GCA_964585335.1 uncultured Planctomycetaceae bacterium
GGTCACTTCGGCAATGGCCACGCTGGTGTCTGCGAAGAGCGGCAAATCGGGAAACGTCCGCCGCCCCTTGCCCTCGGGATGATAGGGCCACATGTCGTTCGAGTAAGGCAAGCCGAAGTAGGTGTCGAACCCGTGCCGCGTAGGCAGAAACTGCTGCGCATCGCCCAGGTGCCACTTGCCGAAAATAGCCGTCGCATAGCCGCGCTGCTTGACCACTTCGGCTAGGGTCATTTCACCATCGCTGATGCCGACCTTCGAGCGCGGGCCCAGCGCGCCGGCAATGCCAATGCGGTTCGGATAGCAACCGGTCAGCAACGCCGCCCGCGACGCCGAACAAACCGCTTGCGCGGCGTAGAACCGGGTAAAGCGAATGCCGTCTGCCGCCAGCTTGTCGAGGTTCGGAGTCGTATAGCCCTTGGCGCCAAACACGCCGACGTCGCCGTAGCCCAGGTCATCGCAAAACACGATGACGATATTGGGCAGCTCGATGGCCGCTGGCGCCGCCAGGACCAGCGGCGCGGGCAGGATGCTGGCCGCGGCCAACGTCAACAGAAATAAACAGCGCCAGGGCGTCATGTATCAGGGCTCCGCTGGGTGACTCAAACGCGTGAGGCCATCGCCCACGGCGGCTCTTACAGTATCGCCCCACGCAGTATCCCGACAAGCACTTTGCCCGCAAGCGGCGTCATTTTCAACAGCCCGGCAGCAATTACCCGAGCCGACAGGTACACTAGAAGCCGTCGCCGGTAGGGCTGGTATTTTGTCGCGGAGGGGGCATTGCCGTGAAGTCACCGAAACTGTGGATGACGCTTGTTGTCTGCGTATTGTGGCCGCTTGTTACGCTGCGAGCCGACGAGGCCGCCGCGCCGCGCAAAGTGGCCGTCAAGGCGGGCCGCCTGTTCGACGGCACCGGCGACGGTTACCGCCGCGACGTCGTGATTCTGATCGAGGGCGAGCGTATCCTCTCGGTCGAGCCTGCCGCCGCCACGCAGCTGGCCGCCGACGTCGAAGTGATCGACCTCTCCGAGGCCGTCGTGCTGCCGGGGCTGATCGACTGCCACACGCACCTGTCGAGCCGCGCCGACCGGTTCGACGAAATCTACCGGTTCAAGAGCACACCCTACCACAGCGCGTTTGCCGCCGTGATTAATGCCCGCAAGACGCTCGAAGCCGGGTTCACCACGGTGCGCGACGTGGGCTCCAGGCCCTTCGTGGCCGTCGACCTGCGCGAGGCCATCGCCGAGGGTTACCTCGTGGGCCCGCGCGTGGTGGCCAGCGGCCCGGGCATTTCGATGACCGGCGGACACGGCGACCTGAATCGCTACGCGCCGCAGGTGCGGGTTTCTAGCTTTCCCGACGAGCGTGACTTTCGCATTGCCGACGGGCCCGACCAGGTGCGGCAAGTCGCCCGAGCGCAGCTCAAATACGGCGTGGACCTGATTAAGATTCACGCCTCGGGGGGCGTAATGTCGCGGGGCGACGCGCCGGGGGCGGCCCAGTTCACTATCGAGGAAATCAAGGCCGCCGTCGAAGAAGCGCACGCCGCGGGGCGCAAGGTGGCCGCCCACGCTCATGGCGCCCAGGGAATCAAGAACGCTGTGGTCGCGGGGGTTGACTCGATCGAGCACGGCAGCCTGATCGACGACGAGGGCATTCACCTGATGCTCAAACA
>CAZPED010000748.1:0-1664 GCA_964585335.1 uncultured Planctomycetaceae bacterium
CTCGTTGATGATGATGCATCCCTGGGCCAGGCGCTGGGGCGGCTGGCCGGTGGGAGTTCGCGGCCGCGTTTAGCTCGCGGCGGCATTCTGGCCCACCGTCCCTTGGGTAAACCGCGGCGAATGGCCCTGTTGCCGGCGGTACTCTCGGCGGATTTGACCATGCTGGCCCAAGACCTGGAGCGCACGCTCGTCCAGGCCCGCCGCACTGCCGCGTTGCAAATTGCCGGCTAGGCGGTCGCTGCACACTCGCAGGTCGATACCCGCTGCCCGGCTGCGCTGTTAGGATGAGCGGGTCGCGTCGACTCTTGCGCCTCCCCCATCTCAGTCGAGCTTGCCCGCGTGGTGTCTAAAACGTCATTGGTAGTGGCCGGCGCGGTCGGCGGGCTGTTCGTGTGGTTGTTCGCTCCGGCACTTACAGGCACCCAGAGCTTCTCCTTCCGCGACGCGTCGCACTACTACAACCCGCTGTTCGAGTGGACCGCCAGCCAATTCGCCGCGGGGCAGGGGCCCTGGTGGAATCCCCACGAGAACCTGGGCGTGCCGTTGGCGGCCGAAAACACGGCCAGCTTGTTCTATCCCGGCAAGCTATTGTTTGCGCTACCTTGGCACTTTACGCTGCGCTACAACCTGTACATCGTGGCCCACGTGGTTTTGGCGGCTGGGGGAGCGTACTACGTCCCCCGTCGCTGGGGAGCGAGTCCCGTGGGGGCCGGCCTCTCGGCCCTGTCCTACGCGTTCGGCGCGAGCGTCCTGTTTCAGACGTGCAACGTCATCTTTCTGGTGGGCGCTGCCTGGCTGCCCTGGTCCCTGGCGGCGGCCGGCGCCCTGGTGCAAAAGCGGAGCCTGCACGCGGCGGCCGCGTTCGGCTGCGTGCTGGCCCTGATGGTTACGGGCGGCGACCCGCAAATGGCCTATAACGCGCTGTTGCTTGCGGGTCTCTACGCGCTCGTCGTATGGCAAACCGAGCGGCGCGGCGGTCGGTCCGCGGGCCCCCACGGCACATCCTGGTTCCGCCGCCGACCGGCGCTACTGCTGGTCGCCGGCTTCATCGGGCTGTTGCTGGCCGCGGTGCAAGTGCTGCCCTCGATCGAAGCCACGGCGCTTAGCACGCGGGCCAATTACGATGCTCCTCGCAGCTTCTACGAACTGGGGGGATGGCTGGCGAACAACGAGCAGGCGCCGCCCGACGAGGGTGGCATACCCTGGTACACCGGCTTTCTGGGGCGCGATGCGGGTGGCCACCAGCGACAGATCTATCGGTTCGAACTTGCTCCCTGGCGCGCTGCCTATCTAATCTGGCCCAACTGTGGCGGCCTGCCATTCCCCACGCACCGCCGTTGGATGAGTGCATTGGGATGGGAAGGGAGCCTGTGGACCCCTTCGTTGTATGTGGGGTTGCTGCCGCTGGGGTTGGCGGCAGTCACCTGGAGCCTAAGGCGTAGCGCCTTGCCCGAAACACGCTGGGCGTCGTCGATGGTTTTGCTCGGCAGCCTGGCGAGCCTGGGTTCGTGTGGCCTGGCGTGGCTCATCGCGCTGCCCTCCGGCGGCAGCGATGCGATAGGCATGGGCAGCGAAGTCGGCGGCCTCTATTGGTGGATGACGGTTTTACTGCCCGGCTATGTTTACTTTCGCTATCCGGCCAAGTTGTTCGTCGTGGCCACGCT
>CAZPED010000749.1:0-1661 GCA_964585335.1 uncultured Planctomycetaceae bacterium
GGCAGCGTACTGGGGATGTTGCTCGCCCATGGTCTGGCGCCGCACGTCGACGATCTCACGAAATAGCGGCTCGGCCCGCGCGTAGTCGCCCGTGGCTTGATAGATCGTCGCCAGCTCGTAAAGGATCGGCACGAACTGCGGGTCGGCGTTGTGCATTCCCTCGCGCAGCACGGCGATGGCGCGACGGCAGAGCGCCTCGGCTTGCGCGAAGTTACCCTGTTCGCAGCACAGCGATGCCCAAGCGCTGAGTACCTGGGCATAGTCGAGACTGTCGTCCCGCCCTGCTTGCAACAGGCTATCGGCAGACTTGTTGTAGTAGTTCAGCGCGTCGTCGGTCTTCTTGCGCATTACCGACAGCCGAGCCAGCCGATAGAGAATGACGGCATAGTTGGCATGCTTCTGGCCGTGGCCCTTTGCTACCAGCTCCGCCGCTTGCTGCAACATATGCTCGGCCTGGTCCAAATCCTGCTGGGCCTGGTACAGCTCGCTGACTCGGACCATCTGGTTGATGGTGCGCAGATCATCCTCGCCCCACAGTTTCTTACGGATTTCAATCGATTGCGTGCAGACCTTCTCGGCCTCCTCCTTCTTGCCCTGATCAAAAAAGTGCTGCGCCAACAGGTCGAGCGTTTCGAAATAGCCCTTCGGATCCTTATCGGCCGACTTGGCATACGTGGTGAGGGCCGCGCCGTAGAGCGGCAGCGCTTTGTCAAACTGCTTGTCCTTGTGCAGTGCCGTGGCCTGCAAGTTCAGCAAAGCTGCATACTCGGGGGAATCCGCGCCCTGCGCCTGTCGAACCACGTCGGCCACGAGGGCGTAAATCGACGCCGCACGCGCGAAATTGCCGTTCAACTCATGTACGTAGCCCAGCTCCTGCATGCCGTCGATATACTCGGGCGAGTTGCCCCCCAACGTTTTGTAGTGAATGGACAGCGCCTGGCCGATCAGCTCCGCGGCTTCGTCGTATTTGCCCTGCGTGGCCAGCAGCGACCCCAGGTTCTTCATGGCGCGGGCATACTCAGGATGTGCTTCTCCCAGCGTCTTCTTGCGTACCTCGACCACGCGCTTCATCAGGGGCTCGGCCCGGTTCACGTCGCCCGACTTTTGATACACCACGGCCAGGTAGTTTTGCGCGTCAACGGTCGAACGATGCTGCTCGCCCAGCAGTTGCTTGCGCGTGGCGATGCATTGCTTTAGCAGTGCAATGGCGTCGTCTGGCTTACCCTGGCCAAAGAGCGCCGAGGCCTGCTCCGCTTCGGCTTGCGATTTGAGCAATTGCTGGCGCTGGTCCTTGCTTAACTTTTGCAGCAGCGTCAGGTCATAGAGCGCGAGTCGCGCGTCGTGGACGCGCCAATCTTGCTTGCCGTACAGCTTTTCGTAGATGGCCAGCACTTCCTGCCGGGCCGTTTTCTCGGCAGCCAGGTCGTCGAGCAAGCGCTGCTCGTCGGCCAGGAACATCAATAGCTTGGCCCGCGTCTCGACGGCGTCGGGATCGGCCTGCTTTTGCAGGGCCAGCAGTTTCTGGCCAGTGGCCACGGCCTGGGCATGGCGGCCCGCGGCGGCGGCCTGGCGCATCTCGAGCACCAGCCGCTGAAACTCGGCGGCTTGCTCATCGTTCGGAGCCTTCGACGCTCGCGCGGCCGGGCCTTGCGCGGCCGCCA
>CAZPED010000750.1:0-1660 GCA_964585335.1 uncultured Planctomycetaceae bacterium
GGAAAAAATTGCCAGCCCCTAAGCATCTAACGGCACGTGCCGCACGGAGGGACCGCGACGCGTCAAATACTCACTCGGCGAGTAGCCCGACAGCTCGCGAAACTCATGGCTCAAATGGGCCTGATCGTAGTAGCCATGCCCCGCGGCGGTCAAAGCCCAGTTGACGGGCGCCTGGAGCGGCAGATTCCGCAACAGCGCTTCGAAGCGCCGCACGCGACAATAGCGCTTGGGCGCCAAGCCGATTTCGGCCCGAAAGGCCGCGGTCAGCCGGCGCGAGGAAATGCCCAGCCGCGACTCGAGCGCGCCGATCGGCATGCGTTCGACCAGGGAGATCGCCTCGGGCGCGAGCTGCGACGCGCATTCGCCGCGCGCCCAACGTGCGAGCAGCCAGCGCTCGATGATTTGAAACCTGGCCTGCACGTCGGGCGCGGCCACGAGTTGTTCGTGCAGACGCCGGGCCGCGGCGCTGCCGCACAAATCGCCCAGTCCGACGTGCCAACCGGCCAACTCGTTGGCCGGCACTCCGAGGATGCGACTGGCGCCGCCGGGTTGAAACTCGACGCCGAGAATGTGCCGCTGCTGCGCGGTGTTGATTTCGAATGCCGCCTCTTGTGGACCGCAAAGCCCAATGCCGGCGATCCGAAGGTGCCGGCCGTCGAGCCGCCGCCAACTGAGCGTGTCTTCGCGCAGGTTAACCAGCAACGTGGTGCCAGCCGAGGGCATTATCCGCTCCCAAGCGTGCGGCAGCACGTATCCCTCGCAGTGCCAAACCGAGCTGACCAGCGAGGCCAGCGAGGGCGAAGGATCGTGGGTATCGATGCGCATGCAGCCATTGTAAGTCGGTGAGGCGCGCCTTGCCAAACCGCGGGGCCATGCACTTACGCCCTTGGGCCGCCCCCACGCCCCGCGGCGAACCGGCGATCAAAGGGAAGCGGGGACGCGTTGACTGGCAACGCGTCCCCGCCGGGCTCTGCACGCTCGCTTGTAAATCGAGTGGCTACTTTTGCGCGACCGCGCGGCCTTCGGACATCAGCCGCACCAGTTGCTCGAGCAGTTTGACCGCCTCGGGCGGGAAGGCTCCCGCCTCGGCGCTCCAGAAGTTCACGGTGCACGGCACGCCGTCAATTTCGACCGGCACGTGCATGCTGGAACGAATGTCCTTGTTGGCCATGCCAGCCATGATCGAGCCCTTGGTGCCCGACATGTCCTGGTTGACGACCGGCTGCTTGCCCTGGGCGTAGGCCGCCAGCGATTGGCCGTCGGCTTTGACCACGGTTGCCCGGCTGTGCATGCTGCTGCGGACACCCAGTCGCTGCTGCATCAGCTTCAGCCGCAGCTTGCCGCTGTCGACGCCCGTGACGCACACCCGGTCGATTTGCGGCACGATTTCCATCAGCTGCAAGGCGAACACCTCGAAGTTCTTGTCCGACTCGAGCGCTCCCCGGGCCAGCGACTTGAGCGAATCGTCAATGACGATCGAGTTGGCGTCGGCCAGGAACTCTTGCACGCGCTGCGCCGATGCCGTGGCCGGCTGGGTCAGGTCCTGGTTGGCCAGGGCCATTTCGAACCAGCCGAACATCATCTCTTCCCAGGTCTGCTCGCCCCAGCCCACCTCGCGCGATGGATCGGGGTTGGCCAGGTTATCTTCCGAATTGTCGAA
>CAZPED010000751.1:0-1655 GCA_964585335.1 uncultured Planctomycetaceae bacterium
CGCGACCACATGCGGCCGCGGATGTGGGCCAGCGTGGGCCGGCTTTTCTTGATGCCGCCAACATACTTTTGCACCAGCTCGATCTTCGGCGCAGGCACGAAGATCTTTGTGTCGCCGTGGAACTCGATCACCAGGTGTTCTTCGGCCTGGTGGGCCTTTTCCAGCAGTTGCAGCCCGCGATAGCGGCCGATGCCGTGCGAGAGGTGGACGACATAGTCCCCTTCGCGCAGCTCCAAGAAGCTGTCGATCACCCGGCCCAGCCGGCGCCGCGTGGGCCGGTTCAGGTCGGCACGGTGAAACAGCTCGCTGCCGCTAACCAGCGCAATGCGGTCGCCCACCAGGCGAAAGCCCGACTTGAGCCGCCCCAGCGGATAGTGCAGCCGGCCGGCGGCGGCCAGCCTGGTCGACGAGAAAATCTCTTCCAGCCGCTTCGATTCAGCCTCGGTCTGGCAAACAACGTACACCTGCTGCGCGCTGTCGGCGTGGCCGGCTCCCATCGAGGCGTCCAGCTCGTCGCGCACCTTGGCGATGTCGCCGCTGAAGCGTTCGACCGACTCGATGCCCAAGTGGCAGGTCGTTTCCAGCGAACCGGTCGGCACGCTGGCCGCCGTGATCGAGGCAAACCGGCCGACTTGCCGCAGCGTGCTCGACACGCTGTGATAGTCTTGCGGCCTTTCGAGCCGCTCCAAATACCGCCGCCCCTCTTCTTCGACGTCGCCCGGCTCCACCAGGTAAAACCAGCTTCCCTCGGGCAAATAGTTGGCAAAGTGCTCGCGGTCGTCCTCGGCCCGCGCCAGCACCGAAACGTCAACCGACTCCAATCCCCCCAGGCTGCGCTGCGTGGCCACCTCGAAGCGGCGAATCGACTCGATCTCGTCGCCAAACAGCTCGACGCGCACCGGGTCGTCCCAGTCGGGCGCGAAGATGTCGAGGATTCCGCCCCGCGGCGAAAACTCGCCGGGCAACTCGACCGCGCTGGTGTTCTGAAAGCCGTTCGCCACGAGCCAGGTGAGCAACTCCTCCATGTCGAGCGTCTGCCCTACGTGCAGCCGGCGCGTCAGCCGGGCCAGCTTTTCGCGGCTGGGCACCCCTTGCAACAGGCTTTGAATGCTGGTCACGACCAGCCGGGGTGGCTCGGCACCCGAGAGTTGCTTGAGCAGCCGCAACCGCTCGCCATAGGTGTCGTCGGTCAGCACCGGCTCGCGCTCTTCGCGCTCCCAGGCCGGAAAGCGCACCGGTTGCACGGAGCTGAATAGCGCGAAGTCGTCGCAAAAGTCGTCGAGGTCGTCGATGTGCGGCCAGACCACGACCAGCGGGCCGGTGGCGTGATTGACGAGCGAGGCCGCGACGAGCGCGCAGCTCGAGCCCCAGACTCCGCCGAGCGTGGCGGCGTGGCCAGCCTGCAAACTGGCAATCACGTCGGCGAAGCCCCGTTGCGCTTCCAAGCTTCCGACCAGCTCGGCGAGCGGGGCGTAGGCGGCTGACACGGTCGTTGCCTCGGTCATGTTGTGTGGGGGAATTCTAGTCCGCTCCCCCTAGAGCGGCAAAGACGAATCCGCCTAGCTTTCCCGGCCAATTCGCTCGCTCCGTCATTACCTTTCCACGGATTATCCGGCATGACGTCCAGCCCAATCCTAACTCACCACTCAAGGGAA
>CAZPED010000752.1:0-987 GCA_964585335.1 uncultured Planctomycetaceae bacterium
GATCGCGACGCTGCGCGGCGCTACGTCGATTAGCTACAATGCCCCACGGGCGGTTACCGCGGCGCCGAGCAGGACACCGGCGTCGACGTGGAATACACCTTTTATGGAATCGGGTGCGCCAGCCTGCTGGCCGGCGCGTAACCATCGCGCGGAACCCTATGGCTGAACTGGTCGTCGAAAACCTGACAAAGAGCTACCCCACGCGCAGCCAGCCGCTGGAAGTATTGCGCGGCGTCTCCTGTCGCCTGCAATCGGGTGAGAACCTGGCTATTCTGGGGCCCAGCGGCTGCGGCAAGAGCACGCTGCTGCACATCATCGGTACGCTCGACCGGCCCACTTCGGGTAAGGTAACGCTCGACGGCAACGACCCGTTCACGCTCGACGAGCCGCTGCTGGCCGCGTTTCGCAATCACCAGATCGGCTTCATCTTTCAAGAGCATCACTTGCTGCCTCAGTGCAGCGTGCTGGAGAATGTGCTGCTGCCCACGATCGCCGATGGCAAGGCCGCGCCCCAGGCCGTCGAGCGAGCTCGGATGCTGCTCGACCGCGTGGGGCTCTCTGGCCGGCTCGACCACCAACCGGCCGAGCTCTCGGGAGGCGAGCGGCAGCGCACGGCGATTGCCCGCGCGCTGGTCAACCGCCCTGCTTTACTCTTGGCCGACGAACCGACTGGAAATCTCGATCGTTCGACTGCCGCCGGCGTAGCCGAACTGCTGCTCGAGCTACAGGCCCTGGAACGGTCGATGCTGATCGTCGTGACCCATAGTCTTGAATTGGCCGGCTTGCTCGAGCGGCGAGTGGAGTTGGACACTGGTCGTCTCTGCCAGGTGCCGGCATGACCTTGAGGCGATTGATTCTCGACAGCCTGTGGTTCCACCGCCGGACAAACCTGGCGGTGGCGGCGGCCGTGATGGCCGCTAGCGCCGTGCTCACCGGCGCCCTGCTGGTGGGAGGGGACACCCTGCAGGTCGTCATGAGGCTGCCCCT
>CAZPED010000752.1:997-1639 GCA_964585335.1 uncultured Planctomycetaceae bacterium
GGCGCCACCTGGATGGCAAGAGTCGGGGCGATGAACAGTTGGGACAGATCGACGAGATTCTGGTCACCGATCGCTTCTTTCGCGCCCAGCTGGCCGCAGAGCTCTCGGCAAGTCCAGCGTTTGCCGAGCACTTCTCAGCCGCGGTCCCCGCGCTCATCGTGCAAGCCACGATCGAAAAGCCCAGGGCCGGCGGCAGCCGGCGCGCGGGCGGCGTCACCGTGATTGGTAGCGGCCCGCAGTTTTGGAAGTTGGGCCTTGGCCCGCCGCCGGCCGCGGCTCCCGGCAAGGGACAAGTCGTGCTCAACGCGGCCTTGGCCGCTGAAATCGGCGCCGCGGTGGGGGACGACGTGCTGCTGCGCGTGGGCACGACCAGCCAGATTCCGCCCGACAGCGCACTAGGGCGCAAGACCGAGACGATTCGCAATCGGCGGTTGACCGTTTCGGCCGCGATTCCGCCCGAGGGACTGGGGCGTTTTGCCTTGCACCCCAGCCAGCTTACGGCGCTCGCCGCGTTTGTTGCCACCCAAACGCTGCAAGACGGCCTCGAACAACCCGGTAAGGTCAACGCCCTGCTCGTTGCTGGCCGGCAGGGGCACGCGCCCACCCTTGCCGCGCACGATGCGTTGCAAGCAGCCCTGCATC
>CAZPED010000753.1:0-1639 GCA_964585335.1 uncultured Planctomycetaceae bacterium
CGAGGGTTTTTCGATGGCCTTGAACTTCTCGTTGGCGGCAGCAATCTCCTCGACCGCCGTGCGCCACCGCTTGCGGACGGCCGTCACGGATTTTTGCACGTCGAAGTCATCGGTGCAAAACAGCACCGCCACGGCCCCGTGCTCGTAGGCGTTCGACACCTTGCGTTTAAAGGCCGCGTACTGCGAGTTTTTGGTGCCGTCGAACGGGCTGTGCGGATTGGCCTGCTGGGGCTCGTGCCGCAGAATGATCACGACCTTGTCCTTGACGTCGACGCCGGCATAGTCGTCGTACTGTTCGTCCTTGGCCGTGATGCCGTAGCCGACGAACGCCAGCGGCGCGTCGAACTTGCCCGAACCGCCGATCGCTAGCGGATTGAACTGCTGGCCCAGCTTGAGCTCGAGCCGCTGCGAAGGTCCAGCAAGGGTCAAGGAGTTGTCGGCCCCCAGCGTGGCCCCGGTGGTCATCTTGAAGGACTGAAACGGGCTGCCGTCGTAAATCTGGGTCTTCAGGCCGATTTCGCGAAATTGCTGGGCGATGTAGTCGGCCGCCAGGTCGAGTCCCTTGGTGCCGACGCCCCGGCCCTCGAGCGCATCGGAGGCCAGGAACTGGGCCGTCTTGGAAAGCCGGCTTTCCACGGCGCTGGCATCCTCGGCGCCCCTTACCGCGCGGGGCGGAACGGCCAGCCAGGCAAACCCCAGAATCAGCGCCAGCGACAAACGGCAGACAGTACGCATCACGATAGCTTCTCCCAACGGCTCGGCAGGATACGAAGGCAGGGACCACGGCGAGTTTGAACGACGCGCCAGCGCGCCCCGAGTGCAATTACATCAACGGTGCGTGGCGCGGGGCACTTGCTACTGGTTAGTTTACCGCGCTCACTTGCGTCGCGGCCAGCGTGCCTGCCGCGTTTCGCCCCATCGGCACAGGCGTCAATTTGGCCAGCCAGCAGGAGAGCCGCGCGGGGGCCGAAGGGGTGCAAAACTCTAGCATTACCCAGGCGCGGCCCTTAGAATTACGACACTGTGGGACCGGTGCGCACCGAAGCGCACTCCAACCTGCGTTGCCGCCAGCTAACTGTCGCGGCACGCCCCTAGGCTGCGGGGAAACCGGCTGTGCCGTCGTTGTTCGTCTATCAAGGGCCCGATCAAGGCACCCTTTTCGACGTGGAAGAGGGCACGCAGGGCGTTGGCCGCGACGCCGCGAACCCGCTGCAACTGCACGACACCGAAGTCTCGCGCCGCCACGCCGAGGTGCACTACGACGGCAGCATCTGCACCGTCGTCGACCTGGGGAGCTCGAATGGCACGTTCGTCAACGGCAAGCGTGCCGAAGGCGCATGCTCGCTGGCCAGCGGCGACCGGGTGCAAATGGGCGGCACCGTGATGCTGTTTACCGACCCCGGCGAAAACCCGCCCGAGGATCTTTCGGACAAGATCGACATCATCAAGGGGAGCCAGTCGAACCTCGAATCGCGGATCGTCCGCTCGATGAGCCAGGAAGAGGGGAGCGAGCTGCTGAAGTTCGGTCCCGAAGGGGCCGGCAGCCCCTGGCTGGCCCGCGCCCGCAGCAATTTGCAGATCATGTACCGCACGGCCCTGGCCGTGAGCCACACGCTCGACATCGACCAGCTGCTGCACC
>CAZPED010000754.1:0-1628 GCA_964585335.1 uncultured Planctomycetaceae bacterium
GCCTCGGTGCGAAACGTGCACACCACCAGCGACACTTGCGGATCGTGCACCGGAAACTTCTGTCGCTTGAAATACGCCAGGATCGCCGGGTACATCGTTTCCAGTATGCGGCTCGTGCCCTTGTAGAATTCCTCGCTGGCGTTGTACACGTACACGTAGCGAGCCGTGTTGCGTGCTCGAAACTTGGTGAAGCCGGCTTGTTTCAACTCGCTGACGATCTCGTCCTTCGTGGCCGGCACGAATGGCTCGTCGGTCAGCTCGGCTTGTTTGGCGGGCACCGACTCGAGCCGCCCATTGGGCAGAATGATCATCCGCCGGTCGCCAATCTCGGCATGCAGCAGCGCGACTTGCGACTCGTCGTCGCCAGACTTGATGAGCACGCGCTGCCCTTGTCCCTGGCGCACCACGCCCGTGTCGGGGATGATTAGTTCCTTTTCGGTCGAGCGCGCGGAGCTTGTGGCAGGAGCCGGTTCGCGGCCCCTGGCGACAGCGGCCAGCAGCGACACGGTCGCCAGCAGCGATAGGGCAGCCGCGCACTGGGCCGCGCAGTTGACGTGCAATATCCCGCGGCGACAACTCGCTTGCACGTAGTGCTTTTCCATGGTCTGCGTCCGCCCTGAATAGCCCCTGAGAACCCGGTGCCGTTTCCCGCCGTCTTGGGGGCAGGTGAGCCTTGCAAAATCCATTCGATGTCGGATACTTGGACGACTGGATTCTAATATACACAACCCCCGGTTTCCTTGCCGCTAGGGGGGAGTGATCGGGCTCGACAGGGAAAAGGTTCAGCGATTCATGGCAGACGAGAAAGAGCCGGGTAAGCGTCAGCGCGTGCTCTTGGTGGACGACGACAACGAAATCGTCGAGTCGGTCCGCTTTGCGCTGGAAGCCAACGGCTACGAAGTGCTGGTGGCCCGCGACGGGAACCAAGGCCTGGCGATGGCCGAGCGCGAAGATCCTGACCTGGTGGTTCTCGACATGATGATGCCCAAACGAAGCGGCTTTTTAGTGCTCGAAAAGCTGCGGCGCACGCGGCCGGTGCCGCTCAGGGTGATCATGATCACGGCCAACGAAGGCAGCCGCCACAAGGCTTACGCCGAAATGTTGGGGGTCGACGACTACATCCGTAAGCCGTTTGCCATGGACCGGTTGATGGACAGCGTCAAACGGCTGCTCGATTAACCTGCCCGTGGGTTTGCGTCTCCCGCCTGCGCGGGCATTCCCCCGCCCGCACGGCCTTCCTCGCCGCCGCTGGCCCTCGACTCTGGCCAGACGGCAAGTCGCCTGGGTTGTTTGCCGCTCATCGTCGGCCCGTTGCTGGCCGCCGGTGCGGGTGCCAGGGCGTTTGCGCGAATATCATTCTGATCGTCCATTTTTTGTATTGACTTGCAGTTACACGGCGATAGCTTAAGTGCGCGGGGAACAAACGGCGAGGCACTGGCGCGACGCTACGTCTGGATGTCGCGCTCACGTTTGCGGCTTTTTCAGAGTAACGCTCGTGACGTAAACCCGGTTTGTCCCCCGCCATGCTCTGGTGCGCGCAGTACCGCCGAATTGCGCCTGTCCTGACGACCCGCCCTGGGGCGAGGTCGACCGCGAAGCAGCATTGCCCGTCGGCATCGCTTCTCACT
>CAZPED010000755.1:0-1627 GCA_964585335.1 uncultured Planctomycetaceae bacterium
TCCCGAGGGGCTGAAGCGGGCCAAGGTCGACCGCTACTCGCGCACCACGTACGACCGAGTGCCCGAGCCGCCGCCGCGGGGGCCACGGGGATCGGACCGGATCACGATTCTCGAGGATGAAAACGGCGACGGCCGCGCCGACCGCGGCAAGGACTTTGTCACCGGGCTGAACCTTTGCAGCGGTCTGGCGTTTGGCCACGGCGGAGTCTTCGTGCTGCAAGTGCCGTATTTATTGTTCTACGCGGATCGCAATCGCGACGACATTCCCGACGGCGACCCCGACGTGTTGCTGACCGGCTTTGGCATGGAAGACGCCCACTCGGTGGCCAACTCGCTCACCTGGGGTCCCGACGGCTGGCTGTACGGCTGCCAGGGGAGCACGGTCACTTCGAACATTCGCGGCATCGAGTTTCAGCAGGGCGTGTGGCGCTACCACCCGCTGGCCCACCGTTTCGAACTATTTTGCGAAGGAGGCGGCAACTCCTGGGGGCTCGACTTCGACGCCCAGGGCAACCTCTTCTACTCGACCAACTACGGCGGCAATGCCATGCTCCACGGCGTGCAAGGCGCCTATTACTGGAAGCAGTTCGGCAAGCACGGGGCGCTGCACAATCCCTATGCCTATGGCTACTTCGACCACGTGCCGCACCGCAACTTGCACGGCGGACACGTGACCGTTGGCGGCATCATCTATCAGGGTGACAACCTGCCAGAGAGCTTTCGGGGCAAATACATCGCCGCCGATTTGCTGGGGCACGCGGCCTATTGGCACACGCTCACTCCGCGCGGCTCGACGTTCGCCGCCGAGCAATCGGGCGACCTGCTCTTGGCCGGCGACAACTGGTTTGCCCCCAGCGACGTGACCGTGGGGCCCGACGGCGCCATTTACCTGTGCGACTGGCACGACAGCCGCACGGCGCATCCCGACCCGGATGCCGACTGGGATCGCACGAATGGACGCATCTACCGCATTCGCGCGCGGCGGGCTTCGCCGTCGCCGGAGTTCCACGACGTGGCCGCGATGCCGAGCAGCGAACTGGTCAGCTTGCTGGCGAGCCGCAACGAGTTTCTGGCCCGCAAGGCGCGGCGCGTGCTGGCCGACCGCCGCGACCCGGAAGTCATCTTTCCGTTGCGGCATATCGTCGCCGAGTCGACCGACGATCACTTGACGCTCGAAGCCCTGTGGGCTCTGCACGTATCCGGCGGACTCTCCGACGGCTTCGCGCTCGAACTGCTTGGGCATCGGCTGCCGGAAGTGCGCTGGTGGACCGTGCGGCTGCTGGGAGATGAGCCGCGCGTGGCAGCGCCGCTGGCCGCCAAGATGGCCGAATTGGCCCGCAGCGACCGTAGCGTGGCGGTGCGCGCGCAGTTGGCGGCGACCGCCAAACGCCTGCCCGCCCAGCAGGCGCTGCCGATTCTCGCCGGGCTATTGGCTCATGGCGAAGATGCTGACGATCCGTACCTGCCGCTGCTTTGCTGGTGGGCCGTGGAACAACATGCCGTTGCAGCCCGAGAACAGGTGCTCGAACTCTTCTCGCGCGCCGAGGTGCTTCAATGTCCGCTCGTGCGGGGCACGGTCATCGAGCTGCTCGCGCGGCGCTACGCCGCTGAAGGGGCCGAGTCTGGT
>CAZPED010000756.1:0-1612 GCA_964585335.1 uncultured Planctomycetaceae bacterium
GAGGCGCTGGGCATACTTGCGCCAGAACTGAAACGCCACGTAGCCTCCCATCGACAGGCCGGCCAGCACCACCGGCTCGTTCACGCGCAAGCTATCGAGCAGCGCCTGCACGTCGTCGGCCATTTGCTCCATGCTGGCCATGCCGGGCACGACCTGGCTGGCCCCAAATCCGCGCAGGTCGGGAGCAATGACGCGATGCGAGCGGGAGAAGTAGTCGATCTGCGCTTGCCACATGGCGTGGCTCAACGGAAAGCCATGCAGCAGCACCAGGGGCGGGCCTTGGCCACGATCGACCGCGGCCAGCGTAACCGAGCCCGCAGCCACTGTTTTGACGACCGATTTTGCTGGCGTCTGCTCCGCGCCTGTCATCTTCGATTCCTTCCTGCCGGGCCTTCGAGGGCCGCGGCTCGTTATTTGCCTTGGCTATCGCGAGCCAGGGCCTCGCGAAAGGCCTTCAGCTGGCGGCCAATGGCCTGCGTGTGCGGGTCGAGTTGCACGGCTTCTTCCTGGTAGCGCACGGCACTGACAAAGTCCTTCTTGGCGTAATAGCAGTGCGCCAGCGTGTCGAGCAATCCGCCGACGCGCTTGGGCGTCTCGCCGTCGGTGCGGGCCAGTTCCACGGCCTTATGCGAGTAGCGAATCGCTTCGTCCAGGTCGCCTTCGGTGTTGGCCACCAGCCAGGCCACCTGGTTGTAGTAAGTGGTGGTCTCCTCGGGCGAGCGCTCAATTTGCGAACGGCATTCCTCAACCACTTCGCGCACCGATTTGACGATCTCGGCCCTGCGGCCGGGGTCGTGCTCGGTGGCGCGATAGAGGGCAATCAGCACGTCGACGTTGGTCTTGTCCTGGTTGAAGGCCTTTTCCAGTTCCTCGCGCTGGCGGGCGGAATCGTTCTGCATGGCCGCCTGGCAAGCGAAGTAGTAGTGCATGGTCGAGCGAATCAGGCCCAGCGTGGCGACGCCCTGCTGGCGAATCGAACGCAAGCGCTGCATGATGGCCGGATCCTTATCAGCCGCGTCGAGCAGTTCCTTCAGCACGGTGCCTGCCTCGGCGTCGCGCTGGCGATCGTGCAAGCTGTCGGCCAGGTAGCGGCGCGACATGATTTCGGTGGGCGAACCGATCGGCCCCAGGGCAATGACCTGCCGCAGCTCGCGGTCGGCCCACTCCACCAGTCCGCGCTCCATCAAGCGATCGGCCACGCTGGCATGTTCCTGAGGGCTATCGCCGCTCAGTTTGAGCGCCTGCTGGGCCGTTTTTTCGGCCAGCTCGAGGTTGCCCTGGGCCATGCGAGCCTCGCATAGCGTGTAGGTCAGCATGGGGTCGATCTCGAAGCTGGCGGCAAACCGCGTGGCGGCTTCGTCGATCGCGTTCCAGGCCTTGCGTTTGACTAGCCACTCAATCAATTCGGTCAGCGAAGCCGACTCGCCACGCTCGCACAACACCATCTGATGCATCACTTCGGCCGTTTGATCGGTGCGCCCCAGGCGGTCGAGCAGATCGATCTTGCGGCGCAGCAGCTCCATCACGATCGGGCTGTTGGTTTCCTGGGGCCGGTGGGCCAGTGTCTTGAGCGCCTCGCCGGCCAATGCCGCGATGATGTGGCCGAGTGCGA
>CAZPED010000757.1:0-1611 GCA_964585335.1 uncultured Planctomycetaceae bacterium
CGCCCTACGCGCCCAATTCGCCCTATTCGGCCTCGAAAGCCGCCTCCGACCACCTCGTGCGCGCGTTTTGCCGCACCTACGGCCTGCCCGCCATCGTCACCAATTGCTCAAACAACTACGGCCCCTACCAGTTCCCCGAAAAGCTGATTCCGCTGATGATCCTTAATGGCCTCGAAGGGCGACCGCTGCCGCTCTATGCCGACGGCCAGAACGTTCGCGACTGGCTCTTCGTCGAGGATCATTGTCAGGCCCTGCTGACCGTGCTCGATCGCGGCCAGCCCGGTGCGGTCTATAATTTGGGTGGCAACAGCGAGCGCAGCAACTTGCAAATCGTCGAGTCGTTGTGCGCGATCATCGATCACCTGCGCCCCGATCTGCCGCATGTGCCTTGCAAGTCCCTGATCACCTTCGTGCGGGACCGGCCGGGGCACGACCGCCGCTATGCCATCAATTGCAGCAAGGCCCACCGCGAACTGGGATGGCAGCCGCAAACTTCCTTGGCCGACGGACTGGAACGTACGGTTCGCTGGTACCTGGATAATCCGATGTGGGTCGAACGCGTCACCACGGGCGTCTACCGCCGCGAGCGGCTGGGGCTGGGTGTACCGTCTTGAGGACAATGGCCAATGGCCAACACCTACTATCAAAAAGGCATCCTGCTCGCCGGCGGCAGTGGCACCCGCCTGCATCCGCTCACGCTGGCCGTCAGCAAGCAGTTGTTGCCGATCTACGATAAGCCGCTGGTTTATTACCCTTTGTCCACGCTGATGCTGGCGGGCATCCGCGACATTCTCCTGATCACCACGCCGCGCGACGTCGAGAGTTTTCAGCGACTGCTGGGCGACGGACACCAATTGGGCATTTCCATCACCTATGCGGTCCAGCCGCGCCCCGAAGGCCTGGCTCAGGCACTACTCATCGGCCGCCCGTTCATCGGCCGCGATCACGTGGCGCTGGTGCTGGGCGACAACATTTTTTTCGGCCAGCGCTTTCAAGACCTGTTGGCCAGCGCCGCCAGTCGCCCGGCGGGGGCCACGGTGTTTGCCTACCCGGTCAACGATCCGGGCCGCTACGGCGTTGTCGAGCTCGATGCCCAGCAGTGCCCGTTGTCGATCGAAGAGAAGCCTGCCCAGCCCAAGTCGAAACTGGCCGTCACGGGGCTCTACTTCTACGACAACGCGGCGGTCGAGATTGCCGCCGGCCTCAAGCCTTCACAACGGGGCGAGCTCGAAATCACGGACGTCAACGCCGAGTATCTGCGGCGCGGACAGCTGCACGTCGAAGTCTTTACCCGGGGGTTCGCCTGGCTCGACACCGGCACGCACGACTCGTTAATCCAGGCCGCCAATTTCGTGCAGACGATCGAAATGCGGCAGGGGTTGAAGATCGCCTGCCTCGAAGAAGTTGCCTACCACAAGGGCTTCATCACTGCCCAACAGCTGGCCCAATTGGCCAGCCAGGCTCCCAACGATTACGGTCAGTATCTCCAGCAGGTGCTCGAGCAACCGCCGCAGATCCTGTCGAGTCCCTTCCGCTAGGCCCACGCCCTCGATCGTTTGTCAGCCGGCTTTGTTGTATTGGCTGACGATGAGGGAGATGTTTTGTCCGCCG
>CAZPED010000758.1:0-1605 GCA_964585335.1 uncultured Planctomycetaceae bacterium
ATCGACGAAAGTGTGCGGCCGATGGGCAAACGCTATTGGCTGCTCGACTTTGCCGACGTGGGCTACAACTACCGCATGACCGACGTGCAAGCCGCCGTCGGGCTGGTGCAACTCGGCAAGCTACCCGGCTTCAACGAGCGGCGGCGACAAATCGCCGCCACCTACCACCAGCGGCTCTCGCAAGTGCCGGGACTGGGCCTGCTCGACACGCTGCCCGAGTGCGAGCACACGTATCACGTGTTTTGCGTGCTCGTGAAGCCCGAGTTCAAGCTCACCAAAGAAGACTTCATGTGGGAGCTCTATACCGAGCGCAAGATCAAGGTCTGGTCTCACTACATGCCCATCCACCTGACCACGGCCTACCGCCAGCGCGGCCACGGCGAAGGAGAATGCCCACAGGCCGAAGCGCTCTTTCAGCAGTACGTCAGCCTGCCCATTCATCCCCGGCTGACCGACGAAGCGATTGAATACCTGCTGACCAGCATCGAGGCCCTGGCATGACCCCGTTCGAAGCCACGGTCCGGCGGCTGCGCAACAGCGGCGAACTATTCGACCCCGCGGCGCCCATCTACATTGCCCGCGCTCCCGGCCGGCTCGACCTGATGGGCGGCAACGACGACTACACCGGCGGCATGGTGTTCGAAGCCACGATTCGCGAAGCCACCTGGGCCGCCGCGCAATTGCGCGACGACCAGGCCATCGTACTCGTCAACCCGCAGATGAACGAGCACGGGTGGCAACCGCGGGTCGAGTACGCGCTCGATCAACTTACCGACGCCGAGCGGGTCCGCGCACTGGTCAATCGCGACGAATCGGTTCGCTGGACGGCCTACGTGCTGGGCGTCTTCTATTGGCTCAAGCAATTCCAGCCTCAGCGGACCACGACGGGGATGACCGTGCTGGTCGAGTCGGACGTGCCGCTCAACAAGGGGGTCAGCTCCTCGGCTGCCGTCGAAGTGGCCGTCATGAAAGCCGCCGCCAGGGCCTACGGGCTCGACATGGGCGGCGTGGCCCTGGCCGAGGCCTGCCAGTGGGTCGAGAACGTCATTGCCGAAAGCGCCTGCGGCATCATGGATCAGATCGCCGTCGTGCTGGGCGACGAAGACTGCGTGCTGCCGCTGGTTTGCCAGCCCTGCCTGCCGCGCCCCTTGGTGCGACTGCCCGAGGGGCTGACCTGCTGGGGCCTCGACTCGGGCGTGCGTCACCAAGTTAGCGGCATCGAGTACGAGGCGGCCCGGGCCGCCGGCTTCATGGGCTACAAGCTGATCTGCGACCGAGAAGGGATACCGGTCACGCTCGACGAGTCGACCGCGATTGCCCGCTTCACCGATCCGCGCTGGAACGGCTACCTGGCCAACCTGAGCCCGTCGCTGTTTCGCGGCTACGAGGACCTGCTGCCCGTGACCATGACCGGCGACGCGTACCTGACGGCCGGCCACGCGCATGTCGATCCGTTCACCAAAATGCGGCCCGAGGTGACATATCGCGTCCGCGCCTGCACGCGCTACGCGGTCGAAGAGAACCACCGCGTGCAGCTGTTTGCCGAACTGGCGCGGGGCATGACGGAGGGCTACACGCTCGATGGCGCCACGCTGATGGGCGAGC
>CAZPED010000759.1:0-1598 GCA_964585335.1 uncultured Planctomycetaceae bacterium
CTTTGGCTGTTCCAGCAGGGCTTTGACCCGTTGACGCAGCTCTTCAGGCAGCTTTTTGTCGCGGTGCGGCGTGAGTTCGTGCAGCTCGAGCGCGCGTTGGGCCTGGCGACGGGCCACGTCGGGCTTGCCAGCCAAATCAAGCGCTACGGCAAACTCGCCGACCGTTGCGGCCGACGTGGGATAGTAAGTTGCCGCGGCACGCAGACACTCGGCCGCGCCGGTCACCGCCTGCGGGGCGTTGGTCACCTCGGCCACCTCGAGGTACCAGTGTCCAATTTGACGATACGTGGCGCTCGACCGCGGTCGCAGCTCGACGGCCTTCGTGCAAGTGTCTAGAAAGCGCTGCAGCGCGACTTTCGACTGCGGGTCGCGTTTCAGTCGCTGGAGTTCCAACTCGGCAATCGCGGTCCACGGTTCGCTCGACAGGGGATCGGCCAGCGCGGCGTCCATGTAGGCCACGATGCGGGCCTCGGGATGCTGGATCAAGTCGATCTCGGCCATTGCTTGTTGCAACCGCACCACGGGGCCCAGGCCCGTGTAGTAACAGCCCCAGGCCGCGGCCGCCACGACGCCGAGCGCCACGAGTGGAACGCCTCGCGCCACCAGCGGTCGAGCTGCGCGCGGCGCCGCTGCGGGCGAACCTTCGGCCTGGTTGAACGCGAGGGCTACCAGCAGCCAGAAGGAACCGGCAATGGCCGGATAAGAAATTCCGCCGGCAGCCAACAAATGAATGGCCAACACCAGCAAGGCCAGCCCCGGCAAACCCGCGGGCAACGAACCACGCACAATCCAGGGCCACAGCGCCGCCAGTACCAGGCTGCCCACGGCCAGACCGATACCGATTTGCAGCTCGTCTACGAAGAATCCTACCAGCGGCGCAACCAGAAAGGCCACGACGAACCCCAGCCCTCCGCCGGCCAGCAAAAAACCAACGTTACGCTTCGACAGAGCATCCCCGTCGGTCGAACCATCGGCTGCTTGCCTTCGCAGCGTCTGAATGCTGTACCAAGCGCATGCGGCCAAAGAAGCCAACAGGGCCACGAGCGCAAACGTGCCCGCCGTTGACCAGATTTCCAGCACGAAGTTATGCGGATCGCGTATCTCTTCGCTGGCTTCGGGGAGTTTGAACTGCGTGTAGTAGTCCTGAAAATTACCGGGACCGACACCGAACCAGGGGCGCCGGGCGATCATCTTCAGCGTGGCTTGCCAATACTGCAGGCGATAGCCCAGCGACTTGCTGGCTTCGCTCAGCACCTTCGTGTCGAGAGCGCCGGCCCAGGTCGCTAAACCGCCTAGTACCAGCAACACGCCGGCCGCAATGACCGCCAGCCTGCGCCACCGCTTTCCTGCTGCGTGCTGTGCGCACAAAGGCAACAGCAACACGCCGGCCGCGATTGCAACATACGCGCTGCGTGCCTTGGTCAGTAAGAGACAACCCGCCACGGCAAACAGCGAGCCGGCCAACACCATGCCTTGCACGAGACTGGTCGTGGAAGGCGCCGACGACGAGGCTCTGGCCGGGCTTTCGCCCTCGTTACGCCAAGGAAGCTGGCGGACCAGCCAACTGGCGGCAATGCCCAGCCCCATGAGCAGCCACG
>CAZPED010000760.1:0-1586 GCA_964585335.1 uncultured Planctomycetaceae bacterium
CGCGCTATCGGCAGGAGAAATCGTCCTCTTCGCCAGCGGGTATAGCGATACTCATTGCAAGCCGGGCCCCAAGTCGGCTGCGTGCATGGCCGATCCACTGGCCGGCAAGCGCGAGGGTTGGCCGGCGCTGGGCCCCGAGGCGGCCATGTACCTGGCTGGCAAGGGAATCCGTTGCGTGGGGACCGACAGTCCCACGCTCGGCGGCACCGACCCCAAACGAGCCCTCATGATCTACTGGGCCCTGGGCAGCCAAGGCATGGTGGGCGTGGAGTACTTGACCGGGCTCGGCAACCTGCCGGAGAACGCGTACTTCATCTTTGCGCCTATCAAGGTGCGTGGCTGTCACGGTGGCCCGGGACGCGCTTTGGCGCTCTACTAGCAGCTATTAACCGGCTCAGGGCTGCGCCGGACTGTCAGACGCAGGCTTGCCGGCCAGCGCCGGGTCGCGGTACGGCTGTTGCTTTTGGTACTGGATGGCCCGCGATTGGAGCGCCTCTTGCAACTGTTGATTGCCCGCCTGGCGAGCCAGCCCGATGGCGCGGCTGAGTGTTTCCAGGGCCTGGTCGAACTGACCGACTTCGGCATAAGCTGCTGCAAGCGTGTCGAGACGCTCGGCAGCGCAGTCGTTGGGGGGCTGCGTGGCTCGCAGGGCCAATCGCAGGGCCACGGCGCCATCGCGTAGCTGTGCATCGGTAGCGGTCGCCAGAATCCACGCCAGGTCGTTCGCGGCCGGCGTCTGCTCGTCCAGTTCCATGGCCTTTCGCAGTTCGTCGACCGCTTCGGCCAAGCGGCCTTGCACGACCAGGGCGCCGGCCAGGTCGCTGTGAGCCACCGACGCACCAGGCTCCAGTTGCACGAGTGTCCGCAGGTGCCGTGTGCCCGCTTCGATCTGGCCTGCGGCCAACTCCATTCGGGCCAGGGCACGCAAGGCCAGCGGAAAGCGGGCGTCGAGGCTCACGGCTTGGCGATAGTTGGCGAGCGCTTGGTTGCGGTCGCCCAATCGCTCGGCGGCTTCGCCTGCGCCGTACCAGGCAGGTGCAAGCTTGGCGTCGAGCTGCGTGGCTTGGCGAAAGTACTCGGCCGCGTCGGCTGGCTTGCCGGAGCCGAGGGCCGCACGACCGAGATTGTTGTAGCCGATCGCGCTGGAGCTTTTCGCCACGGCGCGCCGGAGCACCACGAGCGCCTCGACAGAACGATTGGCGTCGAGCAGCGCGGTGCCGACGTTCAAATCGGTGACGTCTTCGTTCTCGACTGCCGGCAGGGGCCAATTGCAAACCACGGCTGCAAGAACCGCGAGCGCCGCGGCGCAGACGTCGCTCATTTGCCAGGCCAATTGGCCGCGGAGGCGTTCAAGCAGGCAGCAGGCTCCTGCCGCGGCAAACAACGCGACCAAGGGGACCAAGGGATAGCGATATCGAGCGAACACGTAAAACAGCGTCACCGCGGTGGACAACGCCAGCAACATGGCATACAGCATCCACAGGCGGCGCCAGTCGTGCCGCGTCCACCAGGCGCCCAGCACCGCCAGCGGACAGAGCACGCCGAACGATACCCAGCTCAGTGCCCAAAGCACGTAGGACTCGCGA
>CAZPED010000761.1:0-1582 GCA_964585335.1 uncultured Planctomycetaceae bacterium
TGTTGTCACGGCTGCGTAATGTGTCGAAGAACCTGCTGCAAGAGCTGGGCCGCGAGCCCACGACCGAAGAGACGGCCCGCGCCGCCGAGATTAGCGTCGAAGAGACGCGGCGCGTGCTGAACATCGGCCGGCATCCGGTCAGCCTGGACCGGCCGGTGGGCGAAAGCGAGGATTGCAGCTTTGGCGAGTTCATCGAGGACGGCGGCACCGAAAGCCCGCTGACCACGGCCACGCACGCGATGCTGAAGGACAAGATCGAGGGCCTGCTGAAGACACTGACCTACCGCGAGCGGGAGATTATTCGCCTCCGCTACGGCCTGGGCGACGGCTATACCTATACGCTCGAAGAGGTTGGCCGCATCTTCCGCGTCACGCGGGAGCGTGTTCGCCAGATCGAGGCCAAGGCGGTCCGCAAGCTGCAGCACCCGGTGCGCAGCAAGCAGCTCGAAGGCTTTTTGAGCGGCGTGGCCGGTTAAGTTCCGTAAAAAAATTCGCTCCCCAAGCCGCTGGTCCCAAGGCCAGCGGCTTTTTTTATTGGAATTGCTGATACAATAGTGCATTCATCATCCTGATCTGATGTCATTCATAAGTTGTAAGGTCAACCATCTATGTCCGTAACCGCCGCGGCCCTCCGCGAGTTGCACCGCATCCATCGGCAATTGGCCGATCTGCTGGAGCGCAAAGACCGCGGGCCTAAACAAATCAAGGCCCGCGAAACCAATATGGCCCGTTTGGGCGACGAAATGACCCGGCTGCAGGGCGAGCACAAGGCGGCCCGCATGCGCAGCGATCAGAAGCAACTGCTCCTGAAGAGCGGCGAAGACAAGATCGAGGGCCTGCGCGCCAAACTGAACGCCGCGGCCAGCAACCGCGAGTATCAGGCTCTCAAGGACCAGATTGCCGCCGACCAGATGGCCGGCAGCGTGCTGGCCGACGAGATTCTGGAAGCGATGGAAAAGATCGACGAGCTCGCCGGCCAAATCGCCGAGCAGCAGCAAAAGATCGCCGCCGCCAAGGAAGAACTGGCCAAAGCCGAGCAGGCCGTGCGCGACCAGGCCGGCTTGCTCGATACCGACATCAAGCGACTGCAAGGCGAGCTGGCCACGGCCGAATCTGCCTTGCCCGCCGACTTCCGCGAGCAGTACAACCGCGTCGTCAATTCGAAGCACGAAGACGCCATGGCCGAAGTGCAGGGCGAAGTCTGCGGCGGCTGTCACCAGCAATTGACGCCCAACAACATGTCCGAGTTGAGCATGGCTCTGGCGATCTTCTGCCGCAATTGCGGCCGCTTGATTTATCTGCCCGAGGATCGCGTGCCCAGGTCGGCCAAGTAGCCGCCCTCCTCGGGTTTACCCGTTTACAGTCCTCGTTGAATCGTGCAAAATAAACGCGTGCGGTCTCCGGTTTTGGGAGGCCGCATTTTTTTGCCTCGTGGGGAAAGTTTGCTGCCATGTCCGATCTGATTCCAGTCACTCGCACGGGCTACGAAAAGCTCAAGGCCGAATTGGAACACCTGGAAGGCGTCGAGATGCCTGCCATTGCCGCGCGCGTGGCCGCCGCCCGCAGTGAGGGTGACCTGAGC
>CAZPED010000762.1:0-1566 GCA_964585335.1 uncultured Planctomycetaceae bacterium
GAGCAGTGGGCCATTCGCGAGTACTCGCGCACCACGGGCTCGGGCGACACGGAAGTGACCTATCGCGGCAAGTTGACCTATAGCGGCACACTGGACGGCGCGCCGATCGTCGAGCAGATTCAGCGGACCGAGGAGCGCGGAAAACAGCACCAGGTCGTGGTGCGCGAGACGATCAGCGTTACCCGGTTTTTGCCGGGCGAACCGCCGAACGATTTCTTCACCGCGTTCGACTTCTAAGCTCACGGCGGCTTGCGACGCAACCCAGCCACCCGCGCGGCGAGCTAGGCTCGGGCCTTGGCCAGCGCCCGGTCGATGCGCGCGAGGCAGGTTTGCTTGCCCAGGATGTCGAGGCAATCGTATAGCCCTGGGCCGACGGGTTTGCCGGTCGTGGCCACGCGGATGGCGTGAATGATGTCGCCCGTCTTGATCCCCTCGGTCTCGACGAATTGTTGCAGGGCCGTTTCGAGATGAGGCACGTCGAACGGCTCGACCGTGGCCAGCTTGTCGCGAAAGCGTCCCAGCAGTTCGGCCGCGCCGGGCTTGAGCAGGTTCTTTTCAAAGGCCTTCTCGTCGAAGTTGACCTCGTCGAGAAAGAAGAAATCGGCGTAGGCGATGATGTCGCCAAACACCTTCAGCCGGTCGCCGGCGGCTTCGACAATCCGCGTCAGCTTGGGCCCGACCTCGCAGGGGGCCGGCGTGGGCACTAGCTGGGCACGCTGCAAGTACTCGAGCATCCGCGCCACTCGCTGCTTGAGCGGCAACTGCTGCATGTAGTGGTCTTGAAAGGCCCAGAGCTTCTTGGGGTCGAAGCTGGCGGGGGCCTTGGTCACGCGCTCGAGCGAGAAGTTCTCGATCATCTGTTGCCGGCTGATGAACTCGGTTTTGTCGTCGAGCGACCAGCCTAACAGCAACAGATAGTTGATAATCGCCTCGGGCAGGTAGCCCACTTGCTCGTAGAAGTCGACGATCACGGGGTTGAACGTGTCGGCGGCCGTTTCCAGCCCCAGCGCCTTGGCGATTGCCAGGCCATGCTCGTTGACCAGGGCAAAGTCGCGGTTCTTCAGATACTTGTCGAGCTTGCGCTTGCTGAGTTTGTTCTTGCTGCCCGGCTCGGCCACGTAGGGCAGGTGGGCATACTGCGGCAGCGGGTAGCCGAGCGACTGGGCAATGAAGATTTGCCGCGGCGTGTTCGACAAATGCTCTTCGGCCCGAATCACGTGCGTGATCTGGTAGTCGTAATCGTCGACGACGCTGGCCAGGTGATACAGGCAGGTGCCGTCGGCGCGCTGCACGACGTGGTCTTGCTCGCGGGCCCATTCGAACTCGACGTCGCCGCGCACCAGGTCTTTGATCACCAGCTTGCCTTCGCGGGGCATCTTCAGCCGCACGACGGCTTGCCGCCCCTCGGCCGCAAAGGCTGCCTGCTCGGCGGGCGTTTCGGCCATCCAGCGGCGGCTGTACAGAAAGGGGCGTTTCTCGGCCTGGGCGGCGTCGCGCTCGGCCTGGATTTCCTCGTTCGTGGCGTAGTCGCGATAGGCAAAGCCGCCGGCCAGCAAGCGTTCGACC
>CAZPED010000763.1:0-1565 GCA_964585335.1 uncultured Planctomycetaceae bacterium
GGTCCCCTGATGAGGAGGAACCTCATGAGTGCTCCTTCCTGCTCCGGCCGGTGCGTGTTTGACGGCCAGAATCTATCCGCCTTGCAGGGGCTCGTTACTTGTTCGCAAGTGAGCCGTGATTTTGCTTGCTTCAGCCGTGGGTCGGCCGAAAATCAAGGATGTGTCGCGGCCTTGCTAGCGCGACCGCGTACCAGGCATTCGGCGCTTGCGCGCTTGGCGGACGTACCGCAAGCCGCGCACCGTCGAGGGGGCGTCCCTTTTTTCGAAAGGCGGTGTTCCATGCGAAAGATTCTGTGTGCGTGCGCGCTCGCGGCCTTACTGGCCCCCACCTGGGCCATGGCCAGTAGCGACGGCCAGACGGTCCAGAAAGCTCCGCGTACGACGCAGCGCGCGGTGCCCCAAGCGGCGGCGCGCGTTCCGCAAACGCGCACCCGTTACCAGGCGGACGTGGTTTCCGCGCCCAGCTACTATCGGCCCTATGTCCGCGGCTGGCACGCCAGCTTCGGCAATCGGCCGGCGTCCTCCAAAGTGCTTGGCAACTACTAGCGCGAGCATTACATTCGTGTGGGCGTAGAGCCCGGCCGAGCCTCCCTGGACTCGGTCGGGCTCATTTTGATCGCCGCTCGTCTCAGCACGCTACCTCTCGGCTTCCGTTGCCGCAGGATCTCGCCATGCATGCGTCCGCCGATAAATCTCTGGCCGCGGAGCTGCTGTCGGCCAGTCGCGCGGAGTTGCACGAGAGCCGCCGCAAGATTCGCCATTGCGTCGACCAACTCTCCAACGAGCAGCTCTGGCATCGCGCAGGCGAATCGTTCAACAGCATCGCTAACTTGCTGCTGCACTTAAACGGCAACCTCGGGGAGCGGATCGTGGGTCTGCTGGGCGCCACGCCGGTCGAGCGCGACCGAGCCGCCGAGTTCGCCGCGCGCAGCCCGATTGCTAAGGCCGAGCTGCTGGCGCGGCTCGAAGCCACGCTCGCGCAGTGCGACGAAACTCTGTCGCGTTTGCCGCCCGAGCAGTTGCTCGCCACGTGTCGCTTCCACATGCTGCAAGGCGAGGTCGAGCGCAGCAAACTGCGGGTGCTGCTGCAAACGCTGGTTCATTTGGGCGGCCATACGCAAGAGATCGTAGCCCTGACTCGATTGCAGCTAGGCGAGCGGTACCGCTTCATGCAGTGAGCGAGGCGGCTTCTGCGGTTCGCGCGGCCCTGGTCGGGGTGGCCATCGCCGGCATGATGGCATACAGAATCGGTGACGTGGCCAGCGTAGTGGCCAGGGCCATCAACACCATCATGGCAAACAACGTCGGCGAAATGACGCCCAGATCGAGCCCGATATTGAGCACGATTAGCTCCATCAGCCCACGCGTGTTCATCAAGATACCCAGCGCCCCCGAGTCGCGGCGTCCCAGGCCCATTGTGCGCGCGGCCAGCCAGGTGCCGCCAAACTTGCCCAGTGTGGCCACGCCGATGATGGCCAGGCAAATCAGCCAGGCCTCCAGGCCGCTCACCAGCGAGATTTGTGTACGCATGCCGGTGAAAGCGAAAAAGGCGGGCAGCAGCAGCG
>CAZPED010000764.1:0-1564 GCA_964585335.1 uncultured Planctomycetaceae bacterium
TCCAAAAGAGTCTGGCACCAGGCGAGCATCGATTCAGGAGAAACGGACATGGCGGTAGGCCTCCATCGAAACTGGCAAATTGCGGTGACCGCGCGCGCTCGCCCAGGCGGCGTGGCAAGGGGGTTCCAAGCAGATCGCCCGCGCGCCGATTGTTTTGCGCCCGAGCGGGTTCCTAATGTACCGAACCTGCCCGCCGCCGACTATGGGGCTCCCGGTTCGTGATCTCCGCAGATATCCCGATGAGCTCCCGGGGGATACGCCGCTGCAATGGGGCTACTCCGTGGCCTGCGGCTTGCGAGCCACTTCGGCCTCGGCCGCCGACTGCTCGACGTCGACCAGCACTTCGGCCAGTCGGGCCTCGAATGCCTGGCGCTCGCGTTCATAAGCGTCGAGCTCTTGCCTGGCCAGGTTTTCACCAGCCAAAAGCTTGTCGAGTTTCTTGGGGAGCGTTTCGGCCAACTGGGCATCGTAGCCGACGTGGTAGTCCTGAATCGTGCCGTCGGCCCCCAGCACGATGCTGGTTGGCAGTCCGCGAACGAGGAAGGCCTTTTCCACATTGCGGCTCAAATCGCGCACGACGGGCAGCCCGAGCTTGTGCTTGGCGAACGCCTCGCGAACCTTCTCGTCGCTGACGGCCATCTCGTCGGTGCAAACAGCCAGAAACACCACGCGGTCGTTGTTCTTGTATTGCTGGTAAACCTGATCGAGCAGCGGCAACCCCTCGAAGCACCAGCCGCACCACGTGGCCCACAGATCGAGTACCACGACCTTGCCGGCTAGCGTCTCGCGCGAGACTGGTTGGCCCTGCATGTCGACGCACGAGAACTCGCCTGCCGCTTGCGAGAGCAGCGCCGGCGGCGCCTCGGGCGGCGGCATCACGAACTGCTTCACACGTTTGGCCCCGGCCGGCACTTCCATTTGAAAGGCCAGCGAGCTGACCTGGCTGCCAAGCCGGGCGCCCTTGAATTCGGCCCACACGGCCTTAAGCGGAAACTGCTCGCGGATGGCTTTCAGCGGGAACTCGAATTTGCGCAGCAGGTGGTCGTCGGCCGAAATCCAGAGCACGGACGTGCCCTCGCCGCTCTCGATGCTCACGCGGTGGCAATTCATGCCGTGCAGGCTTGCATCGGGCAATTGAATGAGTTTGCCTTCGCCGACCAGCTTGGTCATGGCGTCGTCGTCGAGCAACAGCACCAACTGGGGCAGCCCGGCGCCGAGTTGGCCGCGCATGGCCTGGTCGAGCATCGCGTCGGCCGTAAAGTCGTCGAGCGAAAGCGGCTTGTCGATGGGACGCTCCAGCACTTGCTCGCCGAGCGAAGGCGTGACGGCCCGAAACGTTTGGCCGTCGGCCACCACCGTGGCCGCCAGCGAGTGAATGCGCACGCGTCCCGGTCGCTCGAAGGCCACGGCAAACGGCAGCGGCTCCTCGCTGATCCCCTCGTCGGTCGTAATGTGCAGTTCGCCGACGTCTTCGTACGACCCAGCCTGGCGATACGCTTCGGCCATTTGTCGCAGCACGGTGCGCGGGCTAATCGATACGGCGCCGGTTGGTTGATCGGCCGAG
>CAZPED010000765.1:0-1529 GCA_964585335.1 uncultured Planctomycetaceae bacterium
GGTTGAGGTTTTAATCGATCGTGCCGTGCCGGGGGAAAAAAATGCCTGGATCGGCCGTAGCTATGCCGATGCTCCCGACGTGGACGGCGTGGTCTACGTGACCGGCGAAAAGTTGCGGCCCGGCAAGCTGGTCCGCTGTGAAATTGTGGCTACTAGCGAGTATGATTTAGTAGGCGTCGCGGTTGGCAAACCCCGCTAAGAGGGCCTGCGCGTGTCGGTTGCCACGAAAAACGAAGTCGCCAAGCAGCGACTGTTCAACGTGCCCAATCAGCTCACGACGGCGCGTCTCGTGCTGTCGATCGTGCTCTTCGTGCTGATTGCCCTGGAATACTACCTGGCTAGCACGATCATTTTCGTCATCGCCGCCAGCACCGACTGGCTCGACGGCTACTGGGCCCGCAAGTACGGCCAGGTGACGAATCTGGGCCGCATTCTCGATCCGTTCGTCGACAAGATCATCATCTGCGGCACGTTCATTTTCCTGTCGGCCGTGCCCGACTCGGGCGTGCGGGCCTGGATGGCCGTGGTGGTCGTGGGTCGCGAGCTGCTGGTGACCGCGCTGCGCAGCTACCTCGAAGGCGAAGGGGCCGATTTCTCGGCGCAAATGTCGGGCAAGCTGAAGATGGTGTTGCAGTGCCTGGCCGCGGCGCTGGCGCTGTATGCCCTGTACTACGGCCAGCCGCGGTCCGAGGGGCTCGACTGGGCCGTCTCCGTCAGCGTTTGGTCGGCCATCGCGCTGACGCTCTACTCGGGCCTGGCCTATATCCAACGAGCCGCGCTGTTGATGCGGCGTTGAGGCCGCCCTCAGGCCGCGGTTCTGCCGCCACCATCGATCGCTCGCAGCATGCATTCACCGGCGCACATCGCATTCTCGGCTCTGGTCTACGCGCTGATCTTTGCCAGCCTGCTGGTCTGGGGCGTCATCGTGCGTCGCTTGCGCGCGCGCCAGCCGCTGGTGCCGCTCGAGCCGCGGCTGCCGGTACCCTGGAACGGCCTCGACGTATTCGCGCTGCTCGTGGCCATGATCTATGGCGAATTCCTGGCCGCCAGTCTGACGCGCGTGGGCCAAAGCGCCGAGCCGCCAGCGATTTCGCCCGCGGCGCTGGCCGCGGCCGGCGGCGCGCGGTTGGCCTGGCTGCTGCTGGCCGTGGTGTACCTGACTGCCCGGCGCGGCGCGTTTCTCGACGACCTGGGCCTTAAGACCGATAAGCTGGCGAGCGACGTGCGGCTGGGCCTGGCGACCTTCGTGGCCGCCGTGTTGCCGGTGTACGGCCTGCAACTGCTGTTCACGCAGTGGTTCGAAATTCCCTCGAAGCATCCAATCGTCGAATTCGCGCTTGCGCACGACGGCGTCGCCAGCCTGTTGCTGGCCAGCTTCGTGGCGGCGATCGTGGCGCCGCTGGCCGAGGAGTTCTTGTTTCGCGTACTGCTGCAAGGCTGGTTGGAAAAGAAGCAGGTCAGCGGGCAGCGCGCCGCCGATGGCGCAAACCTCTCGCCCGGCCTGGGCCCGGCCACGGCTCGTGCTGTGG
>CAZPED010000766.1:0-1524 GCA_964585335.1 uncultured Planctomycetaceae bacterium
TGCGCAAGGCGGCGAGCCACGGTAAAGTCGAACTTATTGCGAATGATGTCGTGAAAGGCGGGCACTTCGACGGCATCTGCTCACCCAGCGGCCCCAGCTCTTTCAGGCAGCACAGCAGCGGCACGAAACGTTCGCGATCCAACCCGCGAATCAGGTTGACCAGCAAGGTTTCGGCGCCCCCCACGGGCATGGACGTAATCAGGAACATCACGCGCAGCGGACCGCGATCTTCGATGGGCAGCAAATATCGTTCGCGCATTCCCATGATGCTTTGCCTCACAACTCTCGATGGAGCAAGAAACGGTTTGATCTCAGGATTTTGAGGAGGTCGCAGATGCCAGGCCTAGTTGGCGAGAAACTCGCCGCACGCGCTGCAGGGCTTGCGCGGCTAATTCATGCAACTGATCGCGCTCGTCGTGGGACAGGATGCCCATGCCGCCCCACGCGGCGGCAGTAAGCGTGATGAGGATGCCCAGGGAGGCCCAGGGCGCCAGCGCCAGCGCGGCCAATGCGAAGGTCAGCAGCCAGGTGCCAAAGTCGACGCGCATTCCCTGCCAAGAGCTGAACACATAGGTCAAAGCCAAGGTCGCCAGATTGGCAATCGACGTGGCCCAAACTGCGCCCTCCAGCCCGTAGCGCGGCAACAACACCAGGTTGCAGGCGATGTTGAGCAGCAGGCCAATCAGCAGCGCCACGCTGGTCAAGCCGGGCCGTTCGGCGCACCACAAATAGTTCTGTGCCACAGCCACCGTGCCAAACCAGGCACAATAGGTGAGCGTCCAGGGCAATACTTCCAGGCCGCCTTGAAACTTGTTTTGAAAGGCCACGTTGAACAGCAGCGGAGCAAAGAACAGCACAGCCACCGAGGCGGCAAACAACGAATGCAGCAGCAGCTTCAGGGCCAGGTTGAGCCGTAACGAGACTGACTCGCGCCGGCCCGACTCCCAGTCGTGGCTCAGGTGCGGCGTAATGAGCGAACCCAGCAGGCCCGCCACGGCGACGAACAAGAGCGGCACGAGCCGCGAGCTATGGTAAAAGCCCACTTGCCGCAGGGCTTCGCCGGCCTGCATGCCGCTGTGGTGAATGATCATGTAGCGATCGATCACTTCGAACAAATTGGCCAGCAAATTGGTCAGCCACATCCACATGGCAAACGGCAGCAGCTTGGCCCAGAAATCGCGTTGCGGCGAGGGGGCTTCGTCCGGGGGCTCCGCCGCGGCCAGGCCGCGCAACCAGTGAAACGAACCCAGCGCCGAGAGCAGCGTGGCTGCCGCGTAGCCCATCACAATGCTCACTGCGCCCGCGGGCCAGACCGCCAGTAGCGCCAGGCTGATCGCCGCAAAGCACACGCTTTGTGCGAACTGCAATAGCGTGACGATGCGATACATGCGCACCGCGATAAACAGCGACGTGAGAAAGTTGTGCCAGATGACGATCGCCAGGCACACGGCCAGCCACAACACCGCGTCGCGGCGTCCCGACTCACCGAAGATCAACTGCGAGAACCACTCGGGCGCCAGGGCC
>CAZPED010000767.1:0-1500 GCA_964585335.1 uncultured Planctomycetaceae bacterium
CCAAGAAACCGTGCCCTTTCTGCTTGAGAACCTGAAGATTCGTCGCGAGGTACTGGGCCCGCAGCATCCCACCACGCTCTCGTCGATGAACAATCTGGCCGTGATCCATCACAAGCTGGGACAGTATGCCGACGCGCGCAAGTTGCTCGAAGAAGCTCTGGCCGTGCAGCGGCAGGTGTTGCCGGCCGACGATGCCCGCATTTCCGCGTCGCTGACCAACCTGGGCACGCAACTGCAAGAGGTGGGCGATCTGGCCGGCGCCAAGAAATACTTTGACGAGGCCCTGGACTTGGAACAAAAGTACCGCGGCGAAGGCCACGCCCAAACGGCGGTTGCCGAGTCGCGGATGGGGGTGCTGTTGCAACTCATGGGCCACTACACGCAGGCCCGTCCCCATTTGCAGCGCTCTTACGAAATCAACCTAAAGCTCTATGGCGAACGCCATCAGTCCACTATCGAACCTGGGGGCACTGGCAAACGACATGGGTGAATATGCCGCTGCCCGCTCGTATTTCGACCGGGCCTTGCTGATCGAAATGCAGGTGTTGGGCGCCGAGCATCCCTATGTGGGCACGGTGGCCAACAACCTGGGCGAACTGCTCATGAAGCTGCGTGATTATGCAAACGCGCGCGCCTATTTCGAAGAGGCGCTCAAGATCTTTCGTGCCAGTGTGGGTGAGAAGCATCTGGACGTCGCCTTGGAATTGAACAACATCGGCCTCTCCTACGCTCGCGAGGGCGACGCTGCCAAAGCTCGAGAGTATTTGGAGCAGGCCCTGGCCATGCGGCGCGAATTGGCGGGCGACAAGCATCCTCTCGTGGCCACCAGTTTGACGAGCCTGGGAGAGCTGCTGCTAGAAGAGGGCCACGAAGATCAGGCGCAGCAGTACTACAACCAAGCGTTGGCCATCTCCCTCGAAGCAACCGGCGAGCAATCGCAACCGGTCGCCACGATTCGCCACCATCTGGCTTCGATGCTGGTGGATCAGGGCAAGTTCGACCAGGCGGAACGCTTGTACGAAGCGACGTTGGCGACGTACCGCGCAAAATTGGGAGACAGCCACCCCACGACCGGCAGCGCGCTCAAGCTGCTGTGCGACTTGGACGCTCGTCAGGGACGCTGGAGCAAGGCCAGCCAGCGGTTGGAGGAAAATCGCCGGCTGGTCCGCCGACACGCCGCGGGGGCATTGGGCGGCTTGTCGGAGATTGAACAACTGCAATACCTCGCCACCGAACATACGGGGCCGCTGCATGCCGGATTGACTTGGGCACTCGCCCGCCCCGGCGACGCTGAGTTTGCCAACTTGTCGGCTGGTTGGCTGCTGAACGGCAAAGCGCTGACCCAAGAGGCCGTGGCGCAGCGCACGCTGCTGGCGCGCGATAGCAAAGATCCACAAGTAGGAGCGTTTGCCCGCCAACTGTTGGAAGTGCGCGAGCGCTTAGCGGCGCGCAGTTTCGTCAAACCGGTCGAAGGGGACGCGGCGAAGGAAGAAACGGATC